>JAISFI010000269.1 GCA_031263685.1 Dysgonamonadaceae bacterium
ACCCATTACCGGCTGATTGACGCCGATGGCAACGACATCCCGTACCAATTCACGGATTGCCCCTATACCGGCAACAGGGATGAAGTGATTACCGTTACATTCGTCGCCGAAAAAGTCCCGGCTCTGGGCTACAGGACGTACTATCTGACGGAAGGAGCACTTCCCGCAGGCAATGACAACATCCCTTCGGCTGTTCCGGTGTACGAAAATAAGTATTACAAACTCGTTCTCGGCGACGGTGGCATCGAGAGCCTGTACGACAAAGAATTGAAGAAAGAGTTTTTCCGTAACGACAAATTTTCAGGCGGCGAACTGTTCACGATGCAGTCGGTGGGCAACGGCGCAGGCGAATTTACCGACGTGCAGCAACCGACGATGGAAGGTTTCAACCGGCTGCGTAACTATAAACGGTCATGGCACTGTGTGGAAACCGGCGCCGTACGCGATGTATTCCAGACGATTCAACCGCTGAAAGAAACGCAGGCCGTTTTGCGTATCGTTATGTACAAGACGGTCAAACGAATTGATGTAGAGGTTGATTTGAATCGCTTCAACGGAGAAAACTGGCGCGAGTTTCGTTTGGCATTTCCGGTAAATATGCAACAGGCAAAAGTTGCTTACGAAGTCCCGATGGGCGTCGTAGAAGTAGGCAAGGATGAAATAAAAGGCGCTGCCGGAGGTTTTGCCTATTATTCTGCTCCTTATGATACTCCCTGTAAAGACGTACATCCGCGCGAAGTGCAGGACTGGTTTACGGCATCGGACGGAAAAACGGGTCTGACAATCAGTTCGGACGTCGCTGTTTTCGACTGGATTGATCCAACCAATAATCCTGTGGATTACGTCGTTCTGCAGCCGCTGCTTCTTGCAAGCAGGAAAAGCTGTCACGGACTGGGCAATTATTATCTGCAACCCGGCAATCATTCCTATCGTTTTTCGATATACACTCATGCCGGAGACTGGCGAAACAGTTACCGTCAAGGCACGCAGTCGCAACAAACACTCAAAGTCATCGTCACCGATACGCAGAAGCAGCAGGGATACCTTCCCGAACAGCAAAGTTTCGGGACACTGACCGGCAAAGGCGCTGTTATCAGCACAATAAAAAAATGTGATGACGATGATTCCGTTATCTTGCGCTACTATAACATTGAAGGCAACGATGCGGAAGTAACGTTCAATCTGTTTAAGGGCATCCAATCTCTCGACCATACGAATATGATTGAAGAAGAGCCTGCATCAATAAAATTCGATGGAAAGGGGTTTTCGTACAAACTGAGTCATCATGCGATTGAAACATTCAAAATATGGATAAAACAATAAATTTAGAACAGTAATCATTATGAAAACAATATCGTATACATTATTACACTGTATCCTCCTCGCATGCTGTACGAATATACAGGCGCAGGAGACCTCTTTAACATCCGGCGACAAGTTTACGCTGGAAGATTTTTCCATTCGTTTGGAGCAGGTTACTTTTCCGCCTTCGTATATCTGGGTTTCGAGTGGATATACGACGGTAAATCCCTCACACCGTACGGTGATGGGCGTCGAGGAGTTTTTCGCGCCGCCGTTTGCAGCCCGGAAATTCCGGTTAAGAGTAAATCTGCAGGCAGATTCCATATTGCAGATTCTGGATGTCGGCGACGAGGGACATAACAGAGGCGGAGGAAAATATCTGCTTTATGCCGACGGTATATGGTTTCCACATAAAATCACCCGCTTTGGTACATATCACTATCTGTATAAAGGAAAGCCTGTTTCGCTGGGAGTTACATCCGAATTGATCCCCCTGTACGGACAGGCGGGGTTTGTCGAAAAAATTGTTATCCGGAACCGGTCTTCCGAATCCGTAAATCTGAAGATAATGCCTGAACTCATTCCCGGACAGCCGACAGTCATTCCTCTCAATCAGTGGGGTTACTCTGTGCCCGGTTCCAAAACAGCTTTCGCTCAACAGTCGTCCGAACGGCGCTGGCAAAATGAAGCAACAAACATCGGTTTATATTGCGAACGGGAAAACGCTGTACTTGAACCCGGACAATCAGTCACAACAAGAATTACCGTGTTGATGAACAGGACAAATGATCCTTTGCCGGAACAGGTTGACGCTGCCATACTGGAACATAGATCCGTTGAAGCATGGAGAACCCGTCTGACTGCATACACGCAGAATATTCCTGCGCTCGAAAGCAATATCGCAGGGTTGGACGACTATTACAAACGGTCTGTTATCAGCGGATTAGTCTGCTTGTGGGAAAATCCGGACTATGTATTGAATCCTCATTTGGCGTCATGCGGTATGGACGGCGGAGCAATGTGCGCTTACCTGTGGGACGATGCCGGATATGCTCCGAATATGGTTTCCATGATGCTTGGCGACCATGTGCGGAAAGTAGCGAAAACGATGGCTGATGTTGATTTGGAACGGTATTATGCTTTTGCGCCCGACGGTTCGGGCGTAGGCGTCAAATATTCGTACAATACATGGGCGTTCACAAGGCTGGTAGATGCTGTTTTCAAATTCATCAAGCCCGACAGGGAACTGTATGACGAGTGTAAAAGACTTATTTTAAATGACGAAAAACGCAAAGACGGCAATAACCTGATTGACTACGGCTATCAGCGCAATCTGCTGGAAATGCGTTCTTCCGGCTGGGAACATTACGTGGTAAGTCCCAATGCCGAGCGCAGCTGGTGTCTGAAGCGGCTGG
>JAISFI010000320.1 GCA_031263685.1 Dysgonamonadaceae bacterium
GTCTTAATCAACGGTGCGGGCGGTAACATGCCGGGCGCTACCATTGCCCCCGACAAAACTATTTTCGATTTGGATACGGAGGCTTTCAAGAAAGTGGTTGATCTGAATCTTTTCGGAACTATTCTGCCTACAATGACTTTTTCTCAGGCAATGGTCAACCAACAAGAAGGAGTCATCATCAATATTGCCTCCGAATCGGCTATTCGCCCTTTAACCAGAGTTTGCGGTTACGGTACGGCGAAAGCAGCAGTGACCAATTTTACGCAGTACATGGCCGGAGAGTTAGCGCTTAAATTTGGTCCCGGTTTGCGCGTCAATGCGATCGCGCCGGGTTTTTTCCTCACGGAACAAAATCGCACCTTATTGACAAATCCCGACGGCTCGCATACCGAAAGAGCGAAACAGATTATCGCACATACGCCATTTGGACGTTTCGGAGAGCCGGAAGAATTGCTGGGAACGTTACAGTGGTTGGCCAGCGATGCTTCCAAATTTGTCACCGGTACGGTAACTGTTATCGATGGGGGATTTGATGCTTTTTCCATCTAAAAAATAAGATAAGATTATGGAAGTAAAAATAGAAGCCTCCTGGAAAGAGAGATTACAGGCGGAATTTGATAAGCCGTATTTTGAGATGTTGATTCATTTTGTCCGAAATGAGTATGCGACACGCACGATATACCCTCCAGGAAAGTTGATTTTTAATGCCTTTGATCAATGTCCTTTCGACCGCGTCAAGGTTGTTATTCTCGGACAGGATCCTTATCATGAGCCGGGACAGGCGCATGGACTTTGCTTCTCGGTAAACGACGGCATCCCGTTTCCTCCTTCCCTGCAAAATATTTTCAAGGAAATATCTGTCGACTTGGGAAGTCCGTCGCCTTCCAGTGGGAATTTGCTGCGCTGGGCTGCGCAAGGCGTTCTGCTTTTGAACGCTACTCTTACTGTGTGCGCACATGCTGCCGGATCGCATCAAAACAAAGGTTGGGAGACTTTTACGGATGCGGTAATCCATTGTTTGGCCGAAGAAAAACAGCATGTCGTATTCATCCTTTGGGGGTCTTACGCCCAGCAGAAGGGCGCTTTTATAGATGCTTCCAAACACTTGGTGTTGAAATCTCCCCATCCGTCGCCTTTGTCGGCGCATCGCGGTTTTTTCGGAAATAAACATTTCAGTAAAGCCAACGATTATCTTGTGCGTACCGGACAAACGCCTGTCAACTGGTAAATAAAATGATGAAAATAAATAAATTATCTGTCAAGAAATTATCCATCAAACGGATGCTGTTATATCCTGTTCTTTTGCTGCTTTCCTGCTCAGGCGGGAAACTTGCGAAGGATGTGGGACAGCCGGTAGCAATTACCTGTGCACGCGGTTTTACCATCCATGAAACGGACGATTATACGCTGTTGAATGTGATAAATCCCTGGGATACGACTTCCATACTCCATACTTATGTCTTGATTGACAGAGAAAAACCTCGACCGGAAAACCTTCCGGAGGGAGATGTCGTAAAAATTCCGGTGAGCCATATTGCCTGTCTTTCGTCGGTAGATGCTTCCATGATTGAGATGTTGGGAGATATCGACAAGGTGAAAGCCATGGCCGAAACCAGCTATGTTAAGATGCCCACACTCCGGAAAGCTTTAGACGAGGGACGTATAGCCGACATCGGAGAATATGCCTCCCTGAACATTGAAAAATTGATGGACGTATCGCCCGAAATCATTATCGTATCTCCTTACCAAAACATGGGTTACGGCAAGCTGGAAACGACCGGGATCACGATTGTGGAAAACGCCGGATACATGGAAAATACGCCCCTGGGACGGGCGGAATGGATTCGTTTCGTTGCCGCTTTCCTGAAAAAAAGTCGTGAAGCCGAAGCGCTGATGGCCGGTATTGCCGAACGCTACCAATCCCTGCTGGCAAGGCTTGACGGTGTAGAGAACCGTCCCACGGTTTTTAGCGAGAAAAAGTATGGGCAGGTTTGGCATGTTCCCGGTGGAAACAGTTATATGGCGCATTTTTTTAGGGATGCGGGAGCCGATTATCTCTGGAAAGATAATACACATACTGGATCTTTGTCGTTAGACTTTGAAACCGTTTACGACAAGGCGGAAGAGGCTGATTTCTGGATTATTAAATCCGATAATGATTTAACGTATCAGCAGTTAAAGTCGGAATACGCTCCTTATGCCCATTTCAAAGCGTGGAAAAACCGGAAAATTATATTTTCCAATACAACGCGAAATAATTATTATGAAGAAGGCGTGATGAATCCGGACTGGGTGTTGCAGGATCTTATTTATTTTTTTCATCCGGAAGTGGTATGGACAGATTTTAAACCGCGCTATTTTGAATGGATGCAATATTAATAGATGGCGCTATACTAAATGAATAAAGGAATGAACAGCAGGTATTTTCCGTTCGTTGTATGCTGTGTGCTATTGCTGGTACTGCTGTTTTTCGGAAATCTATTTTATGGCTCAGTACACATTCCTGCACGCAAGGTTTGGGAAATCTTGACAGGCAATGAAGTCGAGCGTTTGGCATGGACGAATATTGTCATTCAATCCCGTTTACCGCAGGCGATTACAGCAGTCTTGGCCGGTGCTGCCCTGTCTGTTTCAGGATTGATGTTGCAGACGCTTTTTCAAAATCCCCTGGCTGGCCCTTCTATTCTTGGCATCAGTGATGGAGCGAATCTGGGCGTGGCCATTGTCATGCTGTATATGGGAGGAACCATTGGGCGTGGAGCTTATACGGTAGGCGGAAGTTTGGCAGTCGTGTTGGCTGCATTGATCGGGGCGATGGCCGTACTGGCGCTGATTGTCTATTTTTCCGGAAAGTTAAAGAACAACATTATGGTGCTGATAATCGGGATGATGATTGCTTATTTGGCATCGTCCGGTATTGCAATCCTTAATTTTATGTCCTCGGCAGAAAGTGTTCGTTCTTATGTGATGTGGGGCATGGGAAATTTTTCGGGCGTAGCGTTGAAACAGATACCTTTATATACCTCGATGATTTTCGTTGGAATGGCAGTCGCCATACTGTTGATTAAGCCGCTGAATGCGTTGCTGTTAGGTGAGCGTTATGCTGCCAATCTGGGGATTCCGATCAAACGAGCGCGAATGTTTGTCTTGCTCTGTACCGGTCTGCTGACGGGTGTGGTGACGGCCTTTTGCGGGCCTGTCAGCTTCATTGGTTTGGCCGTGCCGCATGTAGCGCGGTTAATGCTGCGGACTTCCAATCATCAGGTGCTGCTACCGGTGACTCTGTTATTGGGTGCGATTGTAGCATTGACCTGTAATATATTGACCATCCTCCCTTTCGGACAGGGAGTATTACCTCTAAACGCCATTACTCCCGTGCTGGGCGCTCCGGTGATTATCTATATCATTGTGAATCGTAAGCATATACAGTATTTTAATTGAAAACGACGATACAAATAAACGATTTGTCCATTGGTTATCTGCTGGGACGCGGCAGGCAAAAATTGATTCAGGAGCGGATTTCACAGCAATTGTGCGCCGGAGAACTGACTTGCCTGCTGGGTGCTAATGGCGTTGGAAAATCGACCTTGCTTCGAACGCTTTCCGGCTCTCAGCCTCCGCTGAAAGGAGAGATTATCGTGCACGGACGCTTGTTGCAAGCTTATCCGGACAACGAGCGCGCCCGTTTGATCGGCCTTGTACTGACGGATAAAACGAATGTCGGAGGAATTTCCGTTTTCGATCTGGTGGCTTTAGGCCGGCATCCATATACGGGATTTTTCGGAAGATTGAAAAAGAGCGACCGGGAAATTGTTATTGCATCTATGGCGAAAGTCGGGATACTGCATCATGCAAACAGTTATGTCTCCGAACTGAGCGACGGCGAACGCCAAAAGGCAATGATTGCCAAAGCGCTGGCACAGGAATGTCCCGTGATTTTACTGGATGAGCCGACGGCCTTCCTGGACGTCAACAGCCGGATAGAAACGATGCTGTTATTGCAGGAACTGGCAGAAAAGGAACAAAAAAGTATCTTGATATCTACCCATGACATAGAATCGGCTATCCGGATGGGCAGTTGTTTCTGGTTGATGTCGAAAGATAAACCTTTTCTTTCCGGAAAACCGGAAGAGTTGATTCTTTCCGGGGTTTTCGATGATTTTTTCCAGTTATCGACTTATCCGGAATGGTCGGGGAGGCGGTATCTCCGAAATTCTATTTATCAACTATATAATGGCGATAACAATTGAATTTACAAAAGCTTGTAATTTGTAGCGAACGACAAGGCTTCTGCTATATTCTTTACTTGCAGCCTGTCAAATATTTTTCGTTTATGAAATTTGATTGTATCCAGCGCAATACACAGTCTGTCGGCGATTTCATTCATAGTGTAACCTTGTGCCGATAAAGATAATATATCCTTTCCCCTTTCGGCCAAGATTATTTCTTCATTTTCTTTCCAGCAGTGGTTTTTCAGCGAATACTCCCAGAGAGTGGTTTGGCCTGTTTTTCGGATGGCAACATGTCCGGGTGCAGTATGGGTAGACAGGGACACAATGCAGGCCGCAAGCCAGATTCTTCCGTTTTTTGTCAGTAAAACAGGGGTGAGTTTGTGATTGACAAGCATTTTCTTCCGTCCGTTCACAAGATGGAAATCGTAAGATATGGTGCATTTTATCTTCTCGTCGACAGGAACGTTTTCATAAAAATTAAATCCGGCTGCGTTTATCTCCGTTAGCATGGTTTGTTCCTGTTCCGGGATGTGATTCAGATAAAACATATAACCCAGTTCCTTGACTTCCTGGGCTGTATGCCCGCACAGGAACATGGGATTATTCGAAACGTATAAAAAATTTTTCTTGCTGTAATCAATAATATACAGGCTTTGATAAGTAATGCGCGACACAGCTTCGAATGCATCTATTAATACATTCACCTTTTGATATTCTTCTTCCGGAATATTTGATACTGAGTTTGAGGCTATAAAAAAATCGTCTATTCGTACCATACATTTGCTGTTTTATCCGATAATTTTTCAAATTTCGCCAACAGATTATTAACCTTGTTTTTAATTTCCTGAAAAAACTTAAAACATTCCCTTGCCGAAGCGCCGCTTAGAAAAAGTGATTTTGTCATTGCATCTTTCATCCATTTTTCCACTTCCGAACAAAAATATTCATTGGAAGTAAAAATACCGTTTATCGTATAAAGTTTTATGGAGGTAACGTTTGTTCCGTCACGCTTTGTAATCATAAAGTCATTCATTATATCGACAGGGCTTAAATACATTCGGAAAAATGCCGATTTCCCTTTGTATTCCTTTTCTTCCCTCAATGTATATTTTTCTATATTATCCACTAATTGCAGCACTTGACAGCAAAGATGAGGAAGCGTTTCCTTTTTTTCAAAACAATTCAAATCGGAATAGTAGTCCAACAGCCTCAATGTTGGTTCGATCGTATTTTTTGTCCATATTTCCGTTGAAGGAATTTGATTATAGGCATTCCCGATTTTTTCGTAAATAGCGGACAGACGAAGAATATCCAATTGCGAAACAAATTCATCGTAAGTGATATGTAACTTATTTACGCTTCTGAACCACGTATAAATCTTAAAAAGCGTCAACTCGAGAAAAGGTGTAAAATGTGCTACCGGAATATCCATCGCCATGAAATAAATTTCTTTTTCCATGGATTTAGCAATGGCTTCGAACAAATTCGACAAATCATCCATATAAGCATAGTAATTGTCCATATCGTTCAAATCCAATGGAGTATATTTGAACAGTATATTATTTGATTCGTAATTGGTTATGGAGTCCATGGATATATTAAATCGCTGTGATAAAGCAATTAACTCTTTTAACGTCAACTCTTTTTCTCCCCTTATTCTTCTGTATGCAGAATCGGAGCCTACGTTCAAAACGTCCCCAACAACATCTGCCATGCGGTAATTTGACGGTAATTTACTTTTTAATATCTCAAAAAACAGTTTCTGAACATCCATATATGCAATTTTTTTAATAAAACACCGTAAAGTTATGAATATTTTTGGTATAGCTTCGTAGAACTACAAAAAACAGTTGAAAAATTTACGGAAAATCCGTAATAATGGAATTGGGGATTCGTATTTTATGGAAAAATGCAATATTTTTGAACCCCAGACCTCAAGAACCCGTTTTAGCAGGTAATTTCAACAATGTAAATTTGCATCGTTACACAAAAGTGCAGTTTTCAATACAAAATGACAGGATTACACTTTTGTGTAGCGATACAGTAAAAAAAATAAAATATTTTTGCATCAATTATAAGGAATGAATATTTAATTCAAAAACAAATTATTCATGAAAACGATTCTATTCAGCATTTTCATTTTTTCAGTACTTGGAGTATCGGCTCAACATCAACAAGTAAGCCTGTCCGGCAAAATTACAGACGTCGAAGGTAAACCCGTCGCCATTGCATCCCTGACGCTGTACAACACGGAAGACAGTACGAAATCGGTTTCTGCCGCCAGCTCTTCCTCCGGCGAATTTTCTCTCCGCATGGCAGCCTCGGCGTCGGCAGTGTTGACTGTCAGTCACCTGGTTTTTGAAGAAAAGACCTTACATCTGTCTTTATCCAAAGACACGGTTCTTCATTTGACGCTCATTCCCCGAAGCTATCTCCTGGATGAAGTGGCGGTTGTGGCGTCCAAACCGCGTTATGTGATACGCGACGACGGAAATATGACGGTCAATGTGGAGCGAATACCCGGTTCGGAAAACGATAATGCGTTCGATCTGCTGAAAAAATTACCTGGAGTGATGGCGTCGGATAATCAAGGCATATCGCTTCATGGGATGGATATCGAATTGCAGATAGACGGACGGGACATGTCCTATATGGATGCGATGGCGTTGCTGAAAGCGCTTCCGGCCTTTTCCCTATCGCAGGTTGAGCTGATTTCTATCAAAGGAGCAGAGCATGACGGAAGTTCGCAGGCAATTATCAACCTGAAAACCAAACGGCAAACAATAGACGGATATTTCGGCATGGCCGGCGTCGGCGGACGAAACTATACTGATGATACTTACCTGGGTGCCGGACAGGCTTTTATCATGTTCAAAGCGAAAGATATTACATTCAGCACAACATTTAGCGCCGATTATTTCAAAGTAAAAGCCTCCGGCACGGACAGTACATGGTTTGGCGGCCACCAAGAAAGCATTGTCAGGAACGGCTATCAAACGGACAGGGAACTTCATTTGTCCAACAACTCCAATTTGGTTTGGGACGTCAAGCCCGGACAAACGCTGTTTGCCAATGTATCGCTGTTCGACAGCCGCTTGGACCGCATCTCCGAAAGCAACTATCAAAACAAGATAGACAATTCCGGCATGTATACCGCAGCCAAACGGGACGCTCCCCGCTTTCTGGTTTCCGGCAATGTGGAATACCAATTGGGGTCGGTATTGAAAATGTACTACGGATATGTAAGAGGAAACTCCAGCTACGACGAAGATTTTGAAAACGCATATAATGATACACGGAACGTCCGGATTATTCATAATGAAGACAATATCGAAGAACAGCACATCGCGAAAGTGGATTTTAGCCGGAAATATTTGTCTGATAAATTGACCGTGAAGGCAGGGACGAAAGCAACATTCGCTTTCCAAAACAACGATTCCCGCTATATCCCAAACACACTGGATGCTTACAGTGACTTGGCTTTCGATGCAAACGAAAATATTATTACGGCTTATGCTTCCCTGTCTTGCAAAATATCGGATAAAATCAGTGCGACAGTTGGCATCCGCAGTGAATACACCTCTTATTCGATAGAAAACATATCCGGCGGAGAAAATGTTCATCCCGATTACTGGAATTATTTGCCTCACGGTCATCTCAATATTCGCGTTACTCCTTGGTACAGCGTTACGCCCTATTTCACTTCCAGCGTGAGAAGACCTCAATATCAGGCATTGTTGCCGGGGAAAAGGTATTCGGATGAATATAATTACTCGGCAGGCAATCCTTATCTCCAACCGATAAAAAGTTATTCCCTTGCAGTCAGCAATACGTTTTTTAACCGGATGAATCTTCGTGCAGGATTTGTCAATTACAGGGATAACTTCAACAATGTAAGGATCGACAGAGGCAATGGCATTACGGAAACTGCCTGCATGAATGTGGTGGATGTAAAATATTTTACTGTTTCGGCGTCTGTTCCTTTCAGCTTGTTTGCCGACAAATTTAGCGGAAATATCAATTATAACCTGAACAAGGGGAAATATCTTAATCCGCGCAACGGTTTTATCCTGCCCGACGGAAAAAATGAAAACAATACCATGAATTTGAAGGGGTATTTTAATTTTCAAGTTACACCATCAATCGGAGTGAACAGTCAGGTAAATTACCAAATCAAAAACACAACCCTGCAAACGGAACACGACCCGTATGCTTCGCTTGACTTGGGCTTGAACATGGCGCTCTTAAAAAGCAGGCAATTATCGCTCACGCTGAGCGCCTGTGATGTTTTTAAGTCTGTAACAAACCGTTATAAAGTGTATTACGACGAAAATGTATTTGTCAGCGACCGGACGATTCCTTCGCAATACGTGGGATTAATGGTTTCCTGGCGTTTCTTCGGCGGAAAAAACTTCAATAAGAAAGATTCCGAAACAAACGATACGAACCGGTTTACAAAATAAAAATAAAATAGGCTCACCTGCAAACTCCTGTGTTTAGGCATAGAGCATTGATATCCAGAATAGAAAAAAAGATATATCAAGAACACCTCTGAGTTCTGCCCTGAAATATTTTTTGTCCAAAATATTTCGGAGCTTCGCCGCTCTACTTCAACGTCACAATATACCCGACGTTTCACATCGAGCTACCGCGATTGCATCCGTTCCGGATGCCGCTGCAATAAAGTCATTTTTTGCTCTTAACTCTTAATTCACTCCCCCGTCATCCTCTTAATAATACCATAGGCATTTACAATACCCAATTCGCCGGCTTTGCTCAAATCGGCCATGCCACGTTTCCGATCACCTTGGAACAGGCGGACTAATCCCCGGTTGAAATAAGCTTCTGCCAATTCCGGTTCTATGCGAATGGCTTCTGTATAATCGACAATTGCGGATGTGAAATCTTTTTGTGCGGCAAGTAAATTTCCCCGGTTGAAATGCGCAAATGCAAATGTGGGATTCGACTGGATGACTTTGTCGTAATCTCTCATGATGATCTCGTATTCGTAGATGCGTTGGTCTTTTGCCTGAGAAGATGCGTTTCCCGGCAGGGCAGGCGCAGCAGCAGTGTTCTTACTTCCGGAACCTGACATCAGATTGAATTGAGTATCATTATCCAGCGTTAAACCGGTACCGGCAGTGTGTTTGTTGATCTCCAACTGTTTATAGCTAACAACTGCCCGATTGAAATAGGCCAGCGTAAAATTGGGATTCAGACTGATTACCTTGGAAAAGTCGTCTATGGCGGAAGATAAATCTTTTAATACCATAAAATCCATTCCTCGACCGAAATACGCTCGAATATCTTCCGGATTTTTATCTATTTGAGCCGAGAAATCGTCAATAGAGCGAAAATGTTTTTCAACCTGTTCATCCGTCAACGGCGCTTCAGCATTGGTTAATATCAACTTCAACGAAAAAAGCCATTGCCTGTTTTGATCTTCCAGCGACTTATCATAATATTTGGATTTTGCCATATCATCCAGTCTCTCATAATACGAAATCACAAAAGGTTCCTCCAGGTTCACATTCACTTGTTTGTCTTGTACGCGACCGCGTATTTCGTTCGTGTATTTGGCTTTTTCTTCTTCCGATTTATCGTAAACCACCAAACGGTTAAACTTTTCGATGGTTTTATCCGATTCTTCCCGTGTTTTGTTTTCCGCCAGCGAGGGTTCCTGATTGTCCGACAAGTTGCTCTTATTTGCTTTTTGTTGAATCTCGTAAGCCTGCCAGTAATCTTTTTCCGCACCTCTGAAATCCCTCATTTTTTTCTTAATTTCCGACCGCACATAATACACGGCACTGAAATGGGGATATTGAGCCTGTACGCGGTCAATATCTTCCAAAGCCCCTCTGTAATCGCCGATTTGTTCTTTCAAAAGTCCGCGATTGTACAGTGCCTGATAATTGTCTGGATCCTGTTGCAAAACTGCATCGAAATCCGTGATCGCATTGTTGTCATCTCCTACCTGAGCACGGAGAAGCCCACGATTGAAACGCGCTACCAAGTTATTTTCATTCATAGATACACTCACGTCGTAATCGGACATAGCGCCTCTTAAATCGTTCAGGTAATAACGAATCAATCCTCTGCGGATGTAATATTCCGGATTTTTGGTTTCCAATCGAATGGCTTCATTCAAATCGTTCAAGGCCTGCTCGTATTTTTTCTGATAAAAATAGAGGATTGCCCGTTGATCGTAGGCCGGCGCAAAATGTTTATCTTTCTCGATCAAGATTTCTATGTCGTGTATGGCTGCTAACGTATCCTTTTTCTCGACATGTAGAGATGACCTGACTAAGAATGCTTTAAGATAAGACGGGTGGTACTTTATCAGCAGATCGATATCCTGCTCCGCTTCTTCATAATCTTTTCGCTGCAACTGTGCAATTGCCTTTTTAAAGAGCAGTTGACGGCTTTCCGGGTTAAATTCCAGTCCCTTCCGGTAATCTTCTATTGCACCGGTATAATCTTCCATATTTTGACGTGAAGCGCCCCGGAGGTCATAAGCGTTCAGCAAAAATTGGTTTCTGGCCAGACACAGCGTAGCATCTTCTTCCGCTCCTTTGAAATCATCTAAATTATATTTGGCCACCGCCCGGTAAAAATAAGGCTCTGCCAAATGTGGCTTTACCCTGATTACCTGATTGAAGTATTGTATGGACAATACGTAATCTTCAAAATAGAGCGCATTACGCCCAATACTCAACACTCTATCCGTATTGATCTGAGACTGGACAGGATATATCAAGAGCAAAAACAGGACAAAAAATAGTATTTTTTTCATGACAGTTGAATGATATCGCGCAAAAATAAGCAATAAAATAAAGATTATGAATAATAAATACTTAATTTTTGGAAATATCTGTTTTCTCTTTGAAAATGACTACTATTTCTTCATAGCAAACCTGCTCACGTCATTGTATACGATACCGATATTTCCTTTGTTTCCTTCTTTCAACTCGTTGATGGAATCTTTGAAGAAATTTTTGTTTGTAGCATCATTACGCACTACATATAACACGACATCCACCATTTCGCTCAGATACAAGGCATCTGGTACCAGCCCAAAAGGACGCATATCGAAAAGGACACAGTCATATTTTTGAGTCAACGTCTTTATTAAATTTTTGGTTGCCGGCTCCTGCAGTAATTTGCCAGGATTCGGTGGTATCGTTCCGGCCGGAATTATATCCAATTCGTATTCGGGATGATGATAGATTATATCGCTCAAAGGTACTTGTCCGGTCAGGAAATCGGAAACGCCTTCTTCTGCTTCCAGTCCCATTTGTTCGGAGAATGTAGAATGAAGAAAATCAAAATCGACGATGAGCACGTTTTTATATTTTTGCCGGCAAGTCAATGCCAGGTTGAACGCCATGAACGTTTTTCCGTCTTTCGGCTCTGTAGAGGTAAGCAGGATACTTATCGAAGACACTTTTTGAGCCAACTGTTCCATGTTTAGCCACAAACTGCGAAAAGATATTGCAACGCCGGATTCCGGAGCATAACGAGCAGCAAACATTTCGTTTTGACCCAGCCGCTTGATCATGCCGGCAATGGGCAATTCGGAAATTCGCTCTACTTCGCCTCCTGATTGCACTGTAAACCTGAAAATAACCTCTTTCAGCAAGAAAAATATACACGGAATTAGCAGGCCAATGAGCATGTACATGATGTATGTCTCGAACAGTTTGTGGGTGTTGATGATGGCAACGACTCTCGTATCGCCCGGCAACACGTTATCCGGCACATGAGAAAGCATTTTCTCCTGAATTTCTTCCTTCTTCTGTTGTAAGTAGGTATAGCAGGCTTTCAAATTGACAGTATTTCCTGCTTCGGTCGGCGAATGTGGGATCGTTTTCAATGTCTTGAGCAAACGCATCTTGACGTCGTTGAGTTGTTTTCTGTTCTTTACCCACAAAGGATCCCGCTCATCATATTCGTTTTGTTGGAATATTAAATCGTTATATTCCGACACCAATATGGATAGCTGTGTATGTTCGATT
>JAISFI010000119.1 GCA_031263685.1 Dysgonamonadaceae bacterium
AAGATTTTATCGGGCTGCTGATCATTGTAGAAGAAAGCTTGCTGCGGCTCGGAAGAGCCACGGGTGGCGCGTTCAAAACAGGTACGGGCTTGCTGTTCGTCGTTTAATCCGCGATAAGCGATACCTTTGTAGTAGTCGATGTCGTTTTCTTCGGCATTGATTAATTTACCTTCGCCCAAATTGTGGGGATAATATTCGGTAGCTTGCAGTTGTTGCAGTGCTTCGCCGTAGCGTTTTCCGGCAATGGACTGTTTGGCTAACTCCACTAAACAGAGGACGTATTGACCGGTCACCTTACCTTCTCCACCTTCCCAGGGATGGAAACGGCGGGCGTTGATCAGGGACTGGGCTTTCCGGTACTCTCCCAACTGGCTGTAAAGCGTGATGCGTTCAATACACAAATCGTCGCGCTGTTCCACCAAAGGCAGGTATTTTTCGAGGAAAGCCAAGCGTTCGCTGTGCGGACAAGCGGTTTTTCGGTATAACTGGTCGAGTTCCATCAGGATACGGGCATCCGAGGGATCCAGTGCGAATGCTTTTTCCAACAGTTGGCGGGCTTGTACCTTATTTTTCCGCTTGTTATAGTAGGCCAACGCCAAATTGCGCAGGACAGTCGGAAAAGTATCGTCCAAACTCGCCGATTTTTCCCAACAGGCAATTGCTTCTTCGTATTGCCGCGCGGCGTACCAGAAATTGCCCAGATAATAGGGCGCTTTGGCATCCAACGGGTTTAACTTCATCGCATCCTGCAAGATATTGACTTCTTCGATGCGATTGGGGAAACATTTGTCCGGTTTCATCTGTGCCGCCCGGGTGTAGCAGGAAAAGGCCTGTTGCGTCTTGCCGCTTTGAGAAGCGAAATAACCGGCAGCGTAGTAGCGCATCGGATAGGCGTCGAGCGGTGCATGAGGGTCGGAAGGCGAGAGGAGATCCAGTAGTTGTCCGGCTTCCTCGTACAGTCCAGCGGCGGCGAAGTCCAGGGCATATTCAATGTAATCGTGTTCGGAGCGCCGGGAACGTTCGCGTATGGTTTCCAAGGCAGAAGCGTCGCCTGTGAGCAGGTATTTTTCAAAAAGACAGCCGAAATTGAAACGGTCTATTTGCAGGGAATCTGCTATCCACTGCAAAGCTTCTTCTTTTCTTCCCAGTTTCCGGAGGATGGAGGCTTTCAGTTGTCTGGCTTTGTGATTGTGCCAGTTGCGGATTAAGCTACGCTCGGTTTGTTCAAATGCTTCTTCTAATGTTCCTTCTATGAGTCCACTGTGTGCTGTGTTCCGGGCGTTCAGCAGATTTATCTGTGCCAAAGCAAGATAACCTGCATCTTGCCATGCTACGTTCCAGGTAGATTTGAAGAAAGCATCGTATGCTTCGTCGGTTTTTCCCTGCATTTTCAGGCATCCGCCTAAGTTATAATAAGCTTCTCCGTCGTACGGATTGGGATTACGTTCGGTAAGCGTTTCTATTGCACGACGGAAATAAGGCTCTGCCAGAGCGAATTGTCCGCGACGCATATAAAGCAATCCGGCGACATTGTTGCAACGGATGTCGCCAGGCTCACGCTTCAAGGCTTCCAGGTAATAATCGAAAGGGTTGTAGGTGGCGTGACGGTATTGTTCCAAGTGCAGGCCGGTGAGGTAGAGTTGTTCGATAGACGCGATTTCCTGCGGCTTTTTTGCGGCACAGGCAGGGTTGGGAAGCGGTTTGATGGCCGGTTTTTCCGGACGGTAATCAAGTAATATTCGCTTGTCTTCTGTTCGCAGTTCAAACCGTAAATCTTCAGGCAGCGCGTCTCCGGTTTCAACAGTTGTCCGGTAAGGCGTAATCGGCGATACGTCGGCGATTTTCTCCCAAAGGATTTTTCCTTCTTTATTTGACAGGGAAAGACGCAGATTTTTGTAGATACTGGTGGTGTAGAGGATAACTTCCGTTTTGCTTCCAATAGTTTCTATGTTGACCAAGGCGTTCTTATTCGCGTTTTTGACGTATCCGACTGCTGCGTAAGGCATGAAATACTGTACCCATGATTTTTCTTCGCAGGGTTGCAGCCACGAGAAATCCGGTTGATTGTCGGTATAAACGCCAGTCATCAATTCGATGTACGGACCGTCTTCGTCTGTGAGGTTGCGGTCCCAAGCGGCGCCGAAATCGCCATTGCCCCAGGTCCATTGTTTTTTACCCGGCGATACATGGTGATTGGCAACGTGCAAGAGTCCAGCCTGTACGTCGTCTTCGTAACCGCCTACGAAATCGTATTTGGATTGGACAGCCATATAGGAAGTGGGTACCGGGATGTTTTTGTATTTGGAAATATCGACTCCGGCCGAATAGTCCTGTTTGTAATATACGCCGGTAGCGATGGGAAATTTGGAAACATCGCGCTTACCGTGGTCGAAAACGGCGTGTACGTCCGGCGGGAAGACCGATTTGTATCCGTCGTTGACTACTACGGCAGGATTTGCCCACCAGAGGAACGTCTGTGGGAAAAGTGTCCGGTTATAGATTTGCACTTTTATTTCCAGATAGGCTTTGCCCGGATGCAAGGTAAATCCGTGCATGCCTTTGGTGCGGAACATGCGTTCGATCTCGTTGATCCAAATGGTTTTGCTTCCATCGGGATTTTCTTCTATGGAACAATCGGTGGGCAGAAAAGTGCTCGGACGATGGTGCTGCGGCCAGTTGAACTCAATTCCTCCGGAAATCCAGGGTCCAGTAAGTCCTACTAAAGCAGGTTTTATTACCTGATTGTAATAGACGAAAGGGCGTTTTCTTATTTTGTCGTAGGCCAATTGCACGCGCCCGCCCAATTCCGGTAATACCATGATTTTCAGATATTCGTTTTCAAGGAAGAAAGCCCGGTAGGGTACATCTGTTTTTTCGTCCGATATTTTTTCAACAACGGGATATGGATAAACAACTCCACTGCTTCCCTGATATACTCGTTTTTCGAGGAAGATGGGATTTTTTTCTTCGTCGCCCACCGGATAAGTCGGGAGCATGATTTCTTCTTCCCAAACGCGGACAATTCCGCTTTGGGTAACGGTGGGGCGAAATAAATATTCGGTTATTTTTTCCATATTAATTCATCATTTTTTCAATTTCTTCCAATGATTTTCCTTTTGTTTCCGGTAAATATTTTTTGACAAACAAGAATCCCGACAAGCAAATAATTCCGTATAACCAGAAGGTGCCATAAGCGCCCAATCCATCGTTTAGCAACGGGAAAGTATAGGTCAACACGAAACAGGCCGTCCACAGGGAGAAAGTGGATACCGCCATGGCCATTCCCCTTACTTTGTTGGGGAATATTTCGGAGATAACGACCCAGACGATGGGCGCTAACGTCATGGCATAACAGGCAATAGCGGCTACGACCAGCATTAATACGGATATTCCGGTAATGTGGAAGTAATAACAAGCACCAAGTAAGGCGTAGATGCAGCCCAAACCAATCGCTCCAAATAACAGCAAGGCGCGCCGTCCCAATCTATCGACGCTATACATACCTACAAAGGTGAAAATGACGTTGGTAACGCCTGTCACTACAATATTAAATAGGATGTCCGAGACACCATAACCGGCTGCCGAGAAGATTTCCTGGGCGTAGTTGAAGATGACGTTGATCCCGCACCATTGCTGAAAAGCGGCAATAACGACACCTATCATCAGTATCTTAGGCATTTTTCCACGGAAAAGAGCGCTGTAGCCGATTTTTTCTTTTTGTTTGCCGATATTCTCCTTTATCCCGTTAATTTCTTCCCGAGCGTATTTGCTTCCTCCTATTCGAGAGAGGATGCTGCCGGCTTTTTCAAAGCGTTGTTGCGTGGCTAACCAGCGCGGACTTTCGGGGATGAAGAAGACTAAGACGAAGAACAGGACGGCAGGAACGGTTTGTGCCCAGAACATCCAGCGCCATCCGTGCTGTCCGTTCCAGGAGTTGAGAATATCTTCCGTAGGAGCTACCGTATCGGCTATCAGCCAGTTGACTAACTGTGCCGATAAGATTCCCAGCACAATTGTTAGTTGGTTGATGGAAACAAAGCGTCCCCGAATGTTTCCCGGCGAGACTTCGGCAATGTACATCGGCGAAAGGTTGGAGGCGATACCGATGCCAATACCTCCGAAAATCCGGAGGAAAATAAACCAGTGGATATTATTGGCGGCGCCGGTGCCGGCAGCGGCGATGATAAAAATCAGGGCGGCATACGTCATCAAGGGTTTGCGTCCGTATTTGTCGGATAAACTGCCGGAAATCATTACGCCAATCAGGCAGCCCAGAATAGCGCTTCCCATCACCCAACCCTGCATAGCCGGCGATCCGGCAATGTCGAAATAGACTTCGTAAAATGGTTTTGCTCCTCCAATAACAACCCAGTCGTAACCGAAAAGAAGTCCGCCCATGGCCGATACCAGTGAAATGAGTAACAAATAGGAACTTGCTTCTATTGTTTTGTTTGACATATTATTTATTATTTTAGTTGACATACCTAAATGTAAGATGTTAGACAGGGCAAAGATAAGGAGGAAAAATACAATAAAAATGCACAATTATTTTGTAAACATGTAAAATTCAACTAATTTTGCAGTCAATATATTCATGAGTTACGCAATACAGGAACAGCTTAAAAAAAATAGCATGGAAAAAATAGCAGAAGGTTTCAAAGGGGAAAAGGCGATAATCACTCCTTACAGTATCCGCCATTATCAGACCGGGAACGCGATTACGAAGCAGTTGTATGTCACGCACATTGGTTATTATCCCAAAGCCAGGTATCATTTTCGGGAACGTCCGGCGGGAACGCCTGAGAATATTTTCATTTACTGTGAGGATGGCTCCGGTTGGGTACAACTCAACGGGGATAAGTATGTTCTGCACAAGAACGAAGCTTTTATTTTGCCTGCAAATGAGGCACATGCCTACGGGTCTGATAATGCTAATCCGTGGAGTATTTACTGGATTCATTTCTGCGGCGAACATGTGAATATGTTTTCCTCGATTATCGGACGGCTGGTTCATTTGCAGGATTCAGACAACAGTCGTTATTACGATCGCTTTCTTTTGTTTGAAGAGATGTATCAGAATTTGGAGATGGGTTATAGTCCGGAGAATTTGGAGTATGTCGGTTTTTGTTTGAATTATTTTCTGGCTTCGATCAAATATTTGTCGCAATACCGGGAAGTGAAAAATGTAAAAGAAACCGATTGTATCCAGAAAAGTATCTTATTTATGAAAGAGCATCTCGAAGACAAAATCGTGTTGAAGGATATTGCCGGCCACGTTGGATATTCGAGTTCCCGTTTCGGTACGATATTCATCGAAAAGACTTCGTATTCTCCGATGGAGTATTATAATCAGTTGAAGATACAACGGGCGTGTTCTTACCTTCAGTTCTCGGATTTGAAATTGAAAGAGGTCGCCTTCCGGTTGGGTTTTTATGATCCGTTTCACTTCTCCAAGGCGTTTAAACAGGAGATGGGAATAACGCCGAAGGAGTACCGGAAGAGGTATCGGAATTGAATATTTCAAGTACAATCCGAACTATCCCTAAAGAGTTAAAAATCAAACACTAAGGACAAGAAAAAGATGCATGTTTACCGTAATATGCTCACCAAAAATCAAAAACGTGTAAATTTTATTTGCGTAATTGCATGTAAAATTCTACCTTTGCTGCGCTTTTAAGAAAAGCATCTCTTGCAAAGCCCAGGAAAGGTGCTCGAGTGGTTTAAGAGGCACGCTTGGAAAGCGTGTGTGCGGCAAAACTGTACCGGGGGTTCGAATCCCTTCCTTTCCGCTAAGCAGTATTTTTACTGCACATAAAATGCTGATAATCGGACAGATTAATCGGCATTTTGAGTTTACGGGGATAAAAATGCAACCGGAATGCAACTCCCCTGAATAATGACTTTTTTAGCGGCTGTTTTGCAGTTAGCTAAAAAAAAAATGCGCACTGACACAAAATTTTTACTCGCACGTGAAATCGGGATATCTCACGTCACCTTTGAGCCGGCTACACTGAAAGAGTGGCCTACGGGCTGGCAAATCGAATACCGGGTCATCAATCCGGATACCGGGTTGCTGGAGAAAAAGCGGATGCGCTTTGACAGGCAGCGCAAACGGCTTGGAGATACGCTCGCCAGAAAAGAAGCCCGGAAGTACTGCACTGCTATCAACAGGGAACTGGAAAAGGGATGGAATCCCTACCTGGCTGGAAAAAATGTGAAGTCTTTCTATAAGCTTGCCGATGTACTGGATACTTATTTGAAATTTAAAGAACAGGACCTGGCAAACGGTGTATTCAGCACTGATTCCATGCGGGCATACAGGTCGCAAATAAACATGCTGAAAGAACACCTCCAAAAAACCGCTAACAAAGATATTCATACCGGCAAATTCTCCAGAGAGATGGCAGTAACTTATCTCGATTACGTTTACATTGGGAAAAAGCTTTCGCCGCGAAGCTATAATAACTATATCGGCACACTCCGGACGGTCTGGAACTGGTTCATTGAAAAAAATTACTGCTCTGAAAATCCGTTCGGGAACATCAAGCCCAAACCGGAACCGGAAAAGGAACGTACCGTGATCACGCCCGAATGGGATAAAAAAATACTGGAATACTGCCGGAAACGCAATCCTCCCCTGGAAATTGTCTGCGGTCTTGTCTACAACTCATTTATGCGTCCGGCGGAGATATGCCGGACACAGGTAAGGGATATTGACTTTGAGAAATCGGCTATCTTTCTCCCGGCAGCAAAAACGAAGACAAAAACTTCCCGCTGGTGTCTGCTCCCACCCTACCTGCTGGAGATGATAAAAAAGCATGCCGGACAGGCATCTCCGGATGATTACCTGATCAGCGCGGAACTTCAAACCGGTAAAACTCCGATTTGTACGCGGCGCCTGGACAAACACTGGGTAAGAATGAGGGAACGGATCGATCTCCCGGTGTCGATGAAACTCTACTCGTATCGCGATACCGGCATTACCGATCTGAAAAAACAGGGACACAGCAATCTGTTTATCAGCAGCATTACCGGTCACCGGAACTCTGAGGAAATTGAGACATACACGCATGAACCGGATATGGCGGCGCTGTCGTTCGTAGTAGAAAAGTCCATGAGATTGGGAGAACGGTAGTTTGAATTACCGTTTATCGTTCATTAGAAATCAAACAGCTTATAGCTTACTCCGACGCCCAAATACGGTCGCATTCCCCTGAAATCCGTCCCGTACCCCACCTGCAGGCCAACCGACCACCGCCCCGGCCTGACCATTTTCGTGACCTCACGAAAATGATCCACATACACTGTATTCCGGTATATCTGCATAGTGTCCAGCGAGACGTTGTATCCGGAGATGACCGCCCGGTAAAGACTGTCTTCATATACCTTGGTAGAAATGGGGATAACTACCTCGGCGGAATCCGTAACCGCCGGCAAAGTGTCAATAATTGACAATTCAATAACCGGCAATTCTGCATCCGGTAGTTTCGCCCTAACTTGTCCCGTTTCTGCAACCGATACGGGTGCGGGAGTGGTAATCGTGTCATAGATTACGGTGACAGTTGTTGTCTCCGATTCGGTATTCCGAATTCGGTAT
>JAISFI010000024.1 GCA_031263685.1 Dysgonamonadaceae bacterium
AACAGGGAACGCAAACCGATAATGGCGAAAATATTGGAAAAGAAAACAATATATGAATCCTGCGTAATAGAAAAAATCGCCGGCACCGAATCTACTGCAAAAATCACATCGGAACATTCAATGATAATCAGCACCAGAAACAGGGGCGTGATATACTGTTTGCCGTCGATTTTCGTAAAAAAATGCTGTCCTGCATAGCTGGAAGTAACCGGAAGATGTTTACTCACAAATTTGACGACTTTATGTTCCTGCACATTAACATTCTCTTCCTCATGTCGACTCAGGAACATTTTCACCGCGCTGAAAATCAATATTCCGCCAAAAATTGCCAGTATCCACTCAAACTCATGCACCAGTGCAGAGATGGAGAAGATAAAAATAAAACGCATGAAAATCGCCCCGATAATTCCCCAAAACAATACCCGGTGATAATACTGCCGGTCTACCCGGAAACTCATAAAAATCATCAGTATGACGAAGATATTGTCTATCGACAACGCATATTCTATAACATAACCTGTGATAAATTCGAGCGACAGGCATTTCCTGTATAATTGCAGATTAGTCAGGAAATCAGCGTCCGGATTAAAAACCAGCCCATGCCGATGCCTCTCATTGATTGCCTGAAGCCCCTCCATGTCATGGACATCATGTATCCAATGGCCGAAATACCTCAGAAAAAAGAAAAAAACAAGCGCAAGAGAAACCCATATACCAGTGAATACCAGCGCTTCCCGAATCGAAACGGCATGACTGTTCTTGTTAAACACACCCAAGTCTAATGCCAGCAGCAGTGCGATAAAGATGATAAAACCACTTAAAAACAAACTTTCATTCATATTGTAAAATAAAGAAATCTCACTTGCACCGGTATTGACCGGCTAAATGGACAGAATCCGCAACGTATTCAGCAAATCCCGATCGATAGGCTTATCGTCCTTAATTGCCTTTGAAAAAGGCACATATACGATCTTTTCGTTTTGAATCCCAATCATCACATTCCGCTGATCATCGAGCAACGCATCAATTGCTGCAGCGCCCATACGACTGGCTAAAATACGGTCGGACGCTGACGGAGAGCCTCCCCGTTGAATATGTCCCAAGATCGTGACACGAACATCATAACCGGGATATTCCTTCTTCACCCGGTCGGCCATACCCATAGCGCCTCCGGTGAGTTCACTTTCGGCCACCAGCACGATGCTGCTATTCTTCGATTTTCTGAAACCGTTTTTAATCAGATCTTCCAGTTGATCTACTTCCGTGCATATTTCGGGGATGATTGCCGCTTCCGCTCCGGAAGCTACCGCCCCGTTCAGCGCAAGAAAACCGGCTCCACGTCCCATTACTTCGATAAAAAATAAACGTTCATGAGAAGATGCAGTATCCCTGATCTTATCTACAGCCTCCATGATGGTATTCAATGCAGTATCGTAACCAATAGTAGTATCTGTCCCTGCCAAGTCGTTATCAATCGTACCCGGCAATCCTACGATCGGGAGATTATATTCCTGGGCGAAAATCCGTGCACCGGTCAACGAGCCGTCTCCACCGATGACGACCAATGCGTCAATCTGGTGCCTTCTTACGGTTTCGTAAGCAACCCGGCGGCCTTCCGGCGTCATAAATTCCTGGCTGCGGGCGGTTTTCAAGATAGTACCTCCCTGCTGAATGATATTACTTACATTATTTGTTTTGAACGCTGATACTTCGTCCGTGATAAGACCTTTATATCCTCTGTAAATTCCTTTCACTTCCCATCCGTTATATATTGCAGCCCTGGTTACGGCACGGATGGCGGCATTCATTCCCGGAGCATCTCCTCCTGAGGTAAGAATTCCAACACATTTAATACTTGCCATGATGTAAAAATTTTGAGCTGCAAATGTACGCATTCTTTTTGAAGCGGAGATGAATCACTCCCATTTTATTGCAAACTTTTTACATATTTCACAACAGCTTCCATCTGCCATTTAGGAGTAGATGTGGCGCCACATACGCCTACGGAGCTGATACCCGCAAACCACGCCGTACAAATATCTTCCGTTCCGGAAATCAGATGAGAATTTTTATTGGCTTTTTCACATTCTTTGAAGAGGGCGATTCCATTCGAACTTTTCTTTCCGGCAACAAACAGTACCAAATCATGCTTGCAGGCAAATTCCCTGATATGAGGTATTCGGTTGGCAACCTGCCGGCAAATAGTATCAAAATACGAAAAATTCACTCCGTACGCTATCCGGGAACGGATGATTTCTACAATTTCCTCAAACTCGTCCAGAGATTTGGTTGTTTGAGAAAAAAGACAAATATCTTTATTGAAATCCAGGAGATGCAAATCGGCCTTATTCTCTATGACGATTGCCTGACCGGCTGTTTGTCCAACCAAACCGTTCACCTCTGCATGTCCGGATTTGCCATAAATAACGATTTGTGCATCGGAGGTAGAATACTGGCGGAGTATTTTCCGCTGAAGTTGCAATACGACGGGACAGGTAGCATCGATAATTTCTATATTATTTTGTTTAGCCGTGAGATAGGTTTCCGGCGGTTCACCGTGCGCCCGAAGCAGAACTTTGGCGTTTTTCAGACGGTTGAACTGTTCGTAGTCTATCGCTTCCAGACCGATGGAACGCAAGCGTTCCACTTCCTGGCTGTTATGAACAATATCGCCTAAACAGTACAGTTTACCTTTATGCAATTCTCTCTCTGCACTGTTAATCGCGTTGACAACGCCAAAACAAAAGCCGGAACCCTGGTCAATATCTACATGAAACATAATCTATGTGAAACATATTATGTTGCTACCGCTTTCCGGTATTGTTCCAGTAACCATTCCCGCTGCTCGCCGACAGACATCGCGGAGTTATCTAACACAATGGCATTGGCAGCCTGTCGCAGGGGACTTTCTTCGCGGGTAGAATCCAGATGGTCGCGGGTGACTACATTTTGAAAAACTTCCTCATAAGTAGCCTGCTCTCCTCTCGCCATCAATTCTTTCAGTCTTCTTTGCGCCCGTATTTCCGGCGAAGCAGTTACGAATATTTTAAGTTCTGCCTGCGGGAAAACAACGGTGCCAATATCCCGTCCATCCATCACAATACCTTTTTCCCTGCCCATTGCCTGTTGCTGGGCAACCATCGCTTTTCTCACAAATCCTAAAGCGCTTACAGGACTAACTTTGTTGGAAACTTCCATCGAACGGATCTCCTTTTCTACCATTTTTCCGTTTAAATAGGTATCCGGACGACCTGTTTGCAGGTTCAATTGAAAACTTATCCGTAAGTTGTCCATTTCCTGCCGCAATCGCTCTTCATGCAGGGTATTTCCTTCAAACAAACCCTGTTGCAGGCAATATAACGTAACGGCACGATACATGGCGCCGGTATCAATATAGATATAAGCAATGTCTTTTGCCAATTCTCTGGCCATCGTGCTTTTTCCACCGGATGAATGTCCGTCAATAGCAATAACAATTTTTTTCACATCCTAATTTTCACATCTTAATTCTTAAATGCCCCCAGCGAAGTTGTTACATTCAAATGGAAGGCGGTAGCCGAAGGATGATAGCGTGACACGGAAGCTCCGATATTGAAAGCCCGTACCCGCAAGCCTGCGCCGGCAGAGAATCCGCCCAATTTATTGCCGCTTTCCAGGCTCATGTCCAAGCCGACTTTGGGGTTATATCCTAATGCAATCCATAAATTATCGGACGGCAAAAGTTCTACACCGAAAACCACGTGTTTGAAAAAAGTGGTAACAAAAGAATCTTCCTTATCCTTCCCTTCCCGATATGGTTTGAATTTCCATTGCTTTAACTGTACAGCCGTGACGGAAACGCGAACGGGAGCATGTGCTAAACGCTTGGTAATTCCCATTTGTATATCCCACGGCAAAGATTCCCGGATTTCATGATAGGTCTTTATCTGACGGCCTAAATTGCGTCCTGCCAATCCAAAAGAAAAATCCGCATCCGCATTATAATAGCTCAACCCAAGGTCGACTGCCAAACCTGCGGATGTATAATCTTCCAGGGCAGAATAAATCACCTTGGCGGTGACGCCGCCTTTCCATCTATCGCTCAAATCACGTGAAAAGAATCCGCTGAAGCACATATCTTTTACGGAGAACTCGCCATTATCCAGATTGTCTATCGTTGTTCGTGTCATTGTTCCGTAATTCACGTAGTTGACGCCGATTCCCCAGACATTGTATGAGCCGAAAGCCTTGGCAAAAGCAACGTTTCCGGCTTTAATTCCTCCCAGATAACTTTGAAATCCCAGATTGACGTCCATGTCCATTTCCTGCAACAAAGCCGCCGGATTATGGAAAACCAGCGACAAGTCGTTCTCTACGACAGAAACATTCTCTCCGCCCAATGCCTCAATGCGCGTAGAAACCGGAAGCGTCAAAAAGTCAAATACGCCGCTTGATTCCTGCGCAATACCGGAAAATACCGAAAAGATGCATAAAAAGGCTGTTACTGTTTTTCTCATAACTTCTTTATATTCACAATAATTATCTGATAAATAGCCGTTTTACGATAATTTTGCCAATGTTGTTTTTACTCTCTTGAATGCTTCTCGCAGATTTTCATCGGAGGTGGCATACGAAAACCGAATACATTTCGGGGCGCCGAAAGCAGTACCGCCCACGCAAGCAACATGTCCTTCTTCCAGTAAATACATGGCCAGTTCGCCGGCATCTTTGATGACCTTTCCTGCTGCTGTTTTTTTGCCAAAATAAAAATCCACTTCCGGAAAGATATAAAAAGCGCCCTTGGGATCATTGACTTTCAAGCCGGGAATTTCCCTGGCCAATTGTACGACTAAATTTTTACGACGTTCGAATGCTTTCCGCATTTGTTCCACACAAGTTTGTTCGCCGGTATAAGCAGCTTCAGCCGCTTTTTGCGTAACGGAACAGGGGCCGGAAGTATATTGACCCTGCAATTTATTACATGCGGCAGCAATCCATTGCGGCGCGGCAATCCAGCCCAAACGCCAACCGGTCATCGCATAACCTTTGGAAACGCCGTTCACGATAACTACGCGCTCTTTTACGTTTTCAAATTGAGCAATACTTTCATGCTTGCCGACATAGTTGATATGTTCGTAGATTTCGTCGGAAATAATAACGATTTGCGGATGTTTTGCCAGCACATCGGCCAGTCCTTTCAATTCTTCTGCCGAATATACGCTTCCGGTAGGATTGGACGGGGAGCAGAGGATAACGGCTTTCGTGCGGGGGGTGATAGCGGCTGCCAGTTGTTGGGGAGTAATCTTAAAATCCTGTTCAATACCGGCTTCGATGACGACGTTCGTGCCTTCTGCCAACTTCACCATTTCCACGTAACTCACCCAGTAAGGGGCAGGAACAATCACTTCATCTCCTTTGCCTACAACAGACAGGATGACGTTACAGACAGATTGTTTGGCTCCATTGGAACAAACAATTTGTTCGGGTTTGTATTCCAGTTTGTTTTCATTTTTCAATTTAGCGACAATGGCATTCCGCAAAGCCGGATAACCGAAAACCGGAGAATAAAAAGAATAATTATCCCGAATGGCTTTTTCGGCGGCAGCTTTAATGTGATCGGGAGTGAAAAAATCCGGTTCTCCTACGCTCAGATTGATAACGTCAATCCCCTGCGCTTTCAATTCGTTACTCTTTTGAGACATGGCTAATGTCTCGGAGGGAGACAGACTTGCCAGACGTGCTGATACTTGTGACATATAAATATTATTTTTTTACTGTATTAAGATCGCAAATTTACGTGAAATAATTGAGATAAATGAAGAATTAAGGAATGAAATTACACCTTTACCAATTCATATTCCAACTTACCGACGCCGATGGCTTCCGCGTATTTCAATCCTGCCAGCCAGTTCGTATTCGGATGAATGATCGTAAATTTGTCTGTATCCTGCAACTCACCATATTGTCGGACATTAAGAACTGTGTGCGGGATAGCACCTGCTTGTGTGACCATGTCGGCGCAAGCTTTGTCCAACGCAACGGGATCGAACGAGGCGGCGATGCCGATATTGGGAACGATGGCAGCATCGTTGCAATTCCAGCAGTCGCAATTCGGAGAAACATCCATGACAAAATTGATGTGGAAATGCGGTTTGTCGTTCAATACCGCCGCCACATATTCTGCAATTTTAAAGTTCATAATGTCGGATGAATTATCCCAAACCGGCTGGGCGGCTTCAAACTGGCAAACAGCTACACATTGCCCGCAGCCGACGCATTTATCGGAAGATATTTCTGCTTTTTTATCCACATTCAAGTGAATGGCGTCCGAGGCGCAATATTTTACGCATTGTCCGCAGGAAGTACAGACGGATGCGTCGACAATCGGCTGCGAAGAAGAGTGGAGTTCCAATTTACCGCTTCTGGAAGCAGAACCCATTCCCAAATTTTTCAAAGCGCCGCCGAATCCCGTTTGTTCATGTCCTTTGAAATGATTCATAGAGATAACGACGTCGGCATCTGCGATAGCCGATCCGATTTTGGCAGTTTTGCAATATTTCAGGTTGACGGGTATTTCCCGGCAGTCAATTGCTTTCAATCCGTCGGCAATAATCACCGGACAAGCAACCGCGATGGGATTGAAGCCGTTTTCGAAAGCGCTTTCGATGTGGTCGATGGCGTTTGATCGCTTTCCCAGGTACAGGGTATTGGAATCTGTCAAAAAAGGTTTAGCCTGCTTCGCCAACAGGTATTTTACCAATTTGCCTGCATAGTTGGCGCGGATATAGGCCAAATTACCCGGCTCGCCAAAATGAATCTTAATCGCCGTAAATTTATCCTTGAAGTCAATTTGTTCAATACCGGCTCTTTTGACAAGTATCTCCAATTTATCCAGGAGATTTCGTCCCGGTTTGGTACGCATATCCGTAAAATAGACCGTCGACATGTAATGAGAAATTAAGTGATTACTAAAACTGTTCCAATATTTTAATCCGCTTTGCAATAGGCGGATGTGTAGCAAAAAGAGAGGTGAAAGCCTGCTCTCCTTTTGCGTGAGAACGCGGATGTTCGATAAACAACTGCGCAACATCGCTTCGGGTGACAGCTTCTACATCCGGGTCAGCGCTGATTTTCCGCAAAGCGCTGGCAAGAGCTAAAGGGTTTTTCGTCATTTCTGCCGCACCGGCATCCGCCAGATATTCCCGTTTACGGGAAATCGCGAAGCGCATCAGCGAGGAAAAAAGATAACCCAAGAAAGCAATAACCGCCACCAACAGAAAGATAACAATAGCACCGTTGCCTTTTTTATCCCGGCTACGGGGAGCGTAGAGAAACGTCCGGAAAGCAATCGTTGCAAGCATGGAAAATATGCCGACAAAAACAATCGACACAATCAGCAGTCGGACGTCGTGATTCCTGATATGCGACAATTCATGAGCGATAACTCCCTCCAGTTCCGAATCGTCCAGTTTTTTGATAATCCCGGTCGTCAGCGTAACGCTATACGTCTTGTTGTTGATGCCGGCGGCGAAAGCATTCAGGGAATCATCCTGGATGACGTTAATTTTGGGTGTCGACATCCCCTGACTCATGCAAAGGTTTTCGACCAGGTTGTATACCCGCTTGTTTTCTTTCCTTTCCAGCGGCCTTGCATGGGTGGCATTGCGGATGATGGTTGTATGGGTAAAATAAGCTATCGCAAACCAAATCAGAACAATACCCAATGCCCACGGCGCTGTTTCCGCAAACAGGGGAAAGACAAACTGTGAGGCGGAATACTGTTCAAATCCACCGGTCGACTGCCCGTTTCCTATCAGATAAAATACATAGAAAAAAAGCAATACCAACGCCAATACTAATACCGGAAAGAGAAAAAGTAAAAGCAGGGAACGCAGGTTATTTCTGCTTTTTTGTGCTTGTAATCCAATATACTGCATGGTAGAAATGGCGAATGACAGGGATTAAAAATTAATTTGAGGAGCGGTTTCTAATGTTTTCCGATCGCTGCCCAAGTCGAACATCATTTCTTTTCTGAAGCCGAACATTCCGGCAATGATGTTAGAGGGAAATGTTTGTACTTTGTTATTGAGTTCCTTCGTTGCCGAGTTGAAGTAGCGTCTTACGGACGACAGTTTGTTTTCTACGTCCGAGATTTCTTCTTGTAACTGAAGGAAGTTTTGATTTGCTTTCAAGTCCGGATATGCTTCCAGCGTCACTTTCAGTCCGGACAAGGCCGACGTCAGGGCGTTTTCCGCCACGATTTTGTCGCCGATAGATTGCGCTTGCATGGCGCCGTTTCGGGCGCTGATCACCCTGTCCAATGTTTCCTTTTCGTGCGCGGCATAACCTTTAACAGTGCTGACCAACTGTGGTATTAAATCGTGCCGTTGCTTGAGTTGTACATCAATATCGGCAAAAGCGTTTTCGCGATTGTTACGCAATTTAACTAAGGAGTTATACATGGATACGAGCATGATAACCACGAGGAGGATAGCTCCTAATACAACGATGATTGCTGTTGACATAAGTATTTGTTTTTTAAATGATTTCCGGGACAAATGTACGGGAAATAATTGGTTTTTCAAACCGCGAAACGGGAAAACTAAAAACTATACTGCACGTGGCATAGTTTTGTGCACTACAGATGCTTTTATTTTATGCTTCTGAAATAAATATTGAAATCTCGGAGGGTTTAGAATCTAATAGATGTCATAAATTCACAAACATTAATACTGTATTGACTTTATTTGGTAAAAATAAGTTGCGGTTACTGTAATGTGAGTTAAAATAATTTATTATCTTTGCCACTGGATTATAATAATTATCGGCATCTTTAGGAGAAAGGTGCAAAACTTAAACAATGTTTCCGTATGAAAAAAATGATTTTTTGTATGGTATTTATTCTAGGAATGAATACCGTACGTTTAGTGGCGCAAGAGCAAGTCAACTACATCATCGTTAAATCTGTAACGGGTGAAGTTGCATCCTTTAATCCATCAAGTATTAGCAGATTGTACATAGAAGAGGGGAAATGGGTTTTTGAGATGAAAGAGTCGGGTCAAAAATATGATTATTCATTAGAAAAAATTTTACCCTTTACAATGGAGATGCGCAGTTCAACAAGTATTGATCCGGTTCAATCTTATTGGAATGTGTATGATGACGGTAATAATTTAGTTATAGTAAATGTGAATGGAATAGTTGGTAATTATACCATTTATGATATTTATGGAAGATTACTCGAATCGGGATATGGATGCGAATCCAAAATAACAGTAAATGTACCATCAGGCGGCTTATATGTTGTGAAAGCCAATGGACAGTCTAAAAAAACAGTTAAAAAGTAATCATGAATTAAATTAAGAATGATATGAAAAAGATAGTTTATACTCTGATAATCCTGCTGGTTTCTTCATGTATGTATGCGCAACAGCAAGTGGATGGATTGAAAATTACTTTTTTTGATAATGAAACAAAAACACAAACATTTCAATTAAATTCTGCAGATGAATGGGGATATGACCCAAACACACATCAGATATTTGTTAAACCCATTGGTGGAGATCTTTTCGTGATTGATCGAAGCCGCTTTATTCAATTTGAGTTTCCAACGATAAATCAAAACATAAAAAAGGCAATGTTTAGCGGTTATGTTCAAAAGGGGCCTTATCTAAATGGTTCATCCATCACTATCACTCAATTGGATGAAGATTTAAATCAAACAGGAACTGTTTTTTCTACCCAGATTATTGATAATTCAGGAAACTTTGAACGGAGAAATATTGAGTTTACATCCAATTTTATAGAATTAAAAGCGGATGGATATTACTTCAATGAAGTGAAAGGAGAAATTTCCGCCAGTCAATTAACCCTGTACGGTTTAGCCGATATTACTAATCTTAGTTCCGTTAATGTCAATATTTTAACTCACCTGGAAAGACAAAGAATTATGTATCTGATACAAGATGGCAGTTTAAGTTTTGCAGATGCTAAGCAACAAGCAAGGGAAGAAGTGTTGAATATTTTCAAATTTGTTTTGCCTGATGATATTTCGAATGAATCCCTGAATATAGTCGATGATGCGGTATTGTTGGCTGCATCTGTCATTATCCAGGGACATTTATCCACAGGCGAAATGTCTGAATTATTGGCGAATATCAGTGCAGATATCAGGAAAGACGGCACGCTGGATAATCCTGTATTAGGCTCCCAATTAAAAAATAATGCCGCTTACCTCGATTTGGATCTAGTAAAAGCCAATATGGACCAGAAATACAGCGGAATGGGAATAGATATGAATGTAAGTGTTGATGAGTTAAAAAGTTATATTCAACAATTCATCGATAATTGCGGATTTGAACAAACCTCATTTATTACCTATCCTGTAGAAGGAAGATATGGACTAAATATATTGAATGAGGAATTTGTGGAAGCTACAAAAACCGCTAATAGAAGGGTTGAATATTCTGTAAAGGCAGAATTACCAGCGGGCAATTCAACGTTAAAAATTATTATCAGACCCAAAAGCAGCGAAGAGGGTGAAGAGGGCAATGCGTGGGGTGGCTATAATCAAGGAAGTGATAATAATTGGAATATAACTCGCAATAATATAACAAGGGATAGCTTTACACTCACTGTAATTGAATCGGGGAAACCTACCGACTTATCGGTAATTTTCCTCAATGATTGTATTATTGAGTATTATGAAAATGGAGCGACGGAACCTACAAAAGTAAAGGAAATTAGCGTCTTTGAATAATTCTGTGTACAAGCAAAAAATACTTACTGATGTTACGCAGGACATGTAATGTTCGCGGCATCATTTTGTGTAGCGTCAAAATCGGCTTAGCCCGAAGGGCTTGATTTTCATAACCGCGGGTCATCGACCCACGGTTATGAAAATTCGGCTTTTCAAGCCGCATGATGACATCTCACAAAAATTACTGCGTAATATCAGTTATTTATGACTGCCGCCTGTTGATTTCTTCGAACTTTGGTTTAAAATATTATCTTACGATTAATTTTTTTCGTTCTGAAATTCCATTTTGCATGGAGATATTTATCAAATAAATGCCTGACTGCAAAGATTGCCCATTCAGTGTGTAATGTAAACAATCCTCTGTGTTCTGTTTAAAGACCAACATTCCTTTTGCATCATATATCCGTATTTCCTGCATCGGCGAAAGCGAGCTTATTAGCCATGATTTTTCATTTACAGGATTTATCCATACTGAATTGGAAGATTCGACCTCCGGCCCTTGGATATAATCCGGCGCCGATACTTCAAAACTTAAAGTATATGTTTCTGTTGGATAAAATTCGTTTATATCAATTAACCTGTGAGTTACGGAATAATTCCCTTGTTTGAATTTTCCCAAATAGATTTTATAGTTGTCTATTTTGCCTGAGCATTTGGCAAGCCCATCATATTTTCCACTAACGTAAATGGTATTTTCGACAATACTGTCCACATCCGAGGTATATGTACAACCTCCACCGAATAAATCGGATGTTAGAGTGAGGAATACCGAATCGGATGCGACAGGAGATTGGGGCGTCAATTCTATCTTGGTTATGATATTTTGGGAAAAGTTTCCTCCGGCAAGGAAAATAATCCATTTCCAGTCCTCCGGATTTCCCATACCTACGCTTGGCGTGTATAAAAACAGTTTTACACGTTGCAAGGGATTTGTTTCCAGCATTTGTCGTACTTCCAATATGCCCTGTACAGCACCCCATACAGGATTGTAATCATAATTTTCTTTCCATGTATTAAAAATATTTTCGAAGCCGTTGGAAGGCGTAATATAATTTGTCCATCCGGCAAGTTCAAAGTCATCGGCATTTCGCCATGTAGCAGGATAAATAATATCTCCGCATCCCAGCCAGATGATGTCGCCGTAAAACAGCAGTTCATCTATTTCCGCAAAATATACTTTTATCCATCCGTAATCGCTGGCGTCTTCATGTTCTGTTCTTACCGTAAGTGTTTCCGGCGATGGCGTGAATTGCAGTTTTTGCCCGCCTTCAAATCGATTGGTTGTATAATCGACTTTCAATAACAATACTTCGGCAGTATTTACAGGCGGTGTTTCCAAAATAATTCCTTCCGAAATTGTTAGCGGTTCATTTTCCCGCGGATCCGATAATACTATTTTATACGGGTAGTTTTTATCACCCTGACGGACAAATTTAAAATCAAAGGTGTAATAACAGTCGCATCTGTCATAACAACTGAATGGCTTTTCGCATGTATCAATAATGTACATAAAAATGCTGTCGTCTTTTATTTCACATTCCGTTTTGAAAGGGGCGCTACAAATATAATTATGTCTGACAAATACATGGATGCTGTCTGCAATGGTTGATATGACAACGGTATCTTTATCCGATTGATCATCATTTCTCAATGCAGCCCAGTCATTGCATCCTCCCAGAACGGTGGTGAAAAATTTTATTTCTGCCTCATTTTCAGGCATAACACCTTTCGCTTCGTAAGCAGCAGAAAGGAAAATAAGTCCGGCTAAAACCGGTAATGCTGTATGATATATCGCTTTCATGACATTTGTTATTTTATTTCCAATACACATAACTAACTTATGTTACGCAAAAGCATCCTGCACGACCGCCTTGTATGTACATACACGATAGTGGTGTATGTGCACACACAACAGTGGTGTATGTACACACACAACAGTGGTGTATATAGACACACAAC
>JAISFI010000050.1 GCA_031263685.1 Dysgonamonadaceae bacterium
AGAGATTTTATCATTTGGAACAATTACTATTTCTACTTCCCGTTTTTCAATCGGAGCAACTTTTTCTTTTGTAGTTTCCTGTTCATCCGGAGCAGGTTTTTCACTCTCGTTTTGTTTTATCCGTTTCCTGTGGCGTATCGCTTTGGGAATCATTACAACTGCCAACACTACGAGGCAGCATACGACAAGACCTGTCATAATTGCAGTGTCATTGTATAAAATCGGACTGGGTATCATACGTTGATTTTTTTAGTGATTAGAAAATGCTTTCGTTATTCTTGTTATACAGTTCCGTTATCTCATCCTGGAAAGTTTCAAAATGATGCTTCAGTACATTATCAATATAGCTGAACAGGGAAACCTGATTTTTACCGATGACCTGCACGATTTTCACAATCTTATCATGGTGGTCTTTGCGTATGTATACGGATTTTCCGGTGCGGGCTGTAATTCCTGCTTCCTGAATGAACAGGCTTTCGTAATCGGGCGACTTTCCCCGCTTACGTTTCGTTTCTTCACGGGGCGTTTCTTCCTGAACGGTCGAAACAGGCGGCGCCGTTTCCGTTTCGGGTTCTTCTACCTGCTCTTTTTTCGTTTCGGGCGGTAAAAGAGGTCGGGGTATGGAACTCGGATTGTTCCGCCTTTCCTTGTTTTTGAATGAGGATATAACAAAGTTTGCGTCAAAATCACTCAGGTTCACATCTTCTTTTTTCTTTACCATAACCTGTTATTTTAGAGTTTCCAACATTTCTTCTATCAGGATATCAAGATTGCTGCCCCTTACCAAAGTTTTATCCGCAGGGAACAGGGTTGAACGGAACAGGGCTTTATGGCTGACCGACTGTTCACGGCGAAACCGTTTGCTGTCGGGCATAAATGTCTTGAAAAGCGGGAAGCCCAGTTTGTCAATCACATCTTCGTACACTTCGTAGAGTTCGGTTTTCTCCCGTCCATCGACGAGATTCCACAGCAGATACATTCCTTTGATTTTAGCCCTGCCGGGCGTAATTAAAGCATCATTAACCGTAATCACATATTGCAGGGTGCTTTCCAACACCAACCGGTCGGCAGAGATAGGCGCAATAATGTAATCCATGAATGAAAGGGTTTTGACAACCTCCGGATTGTTGATTGTTCCGGGCAAGTCGAAGAACACAAAATCGGGGTTCATTACTTCGATTACGTCTTTTGCATCTTCCAATGCGTTTTCAGGACTGCTTTCAATAACTTCGTAAGCCTTTTTACCCAACGTGGAAAACTGCTCATAAGCCATGAGCTTGTAATGTTCGTCTTCCGTTACCATTTGCAAATCCCGCTCACGCATTTCCGCAATCGAGTGTTGGGGAAAGTCGCAGTCAATCACAGCTACATTGTAGCCTTTTACATAGTGCAGGTAGGAAGCTACCAACACGGTCAGGGTTGTTTTTCCGGCTCCGCCCTTTTGGGTACTGAAGGCCACGTTCAAAGTTTTCTTTTCCATTGTCTGAAATTTTAATTGTTATACATTATTTGTCTGTCCGTTTGGCTGGACAACTGTCTGTCTGTTTAGCCGTACATTTGATTATCCGTCCGTATAGCTGTCCGACTGTTCGGACGTTTAGCCGTTTGTCCGTCCGTCTGTTTAGCTGTATAGCCGTTGGAACGTTTAACCGTTTAGCCGGTCAGCTATCCAATCAGCCATATGTTTAGCCGTTTATTCGGATGTATATCCATATAGCCGATTGTATATCTTTCTATCCGTACAGCTATCCGTTTGACTGTACGGCTGTCTGTCCATACAATCAAATTGTCGGCAAATAAACGCCTATTTCCCGGCAGAAATATCATTTTTCCGTGAGGTGGTCGCGAGTGGCTTCGATTTGGATAGGAGTGGCTTCGTCCACTGTTATACAGCACGTTACTTTGTCCTGTAACTTTGCAGCATGAAACGTCGGGAGGTGTCCGACCGCCATTTTTGCTCGCTGCCCTCGCTTTCATATCTGTCCCTGTTCAGGACAGATTTTATTTGCGCCATAGCAAATAGCAAGCTGTATTTTTTGCTGCACGGAAACCGTTTTGCTGCAAAAAATGCTTGCCCCGCAAGGGGGACGCACCCTCCGAAGTCGGTTGCTTTTGGCAATCATTTAGGGCAATGATTGAATGGGCGGCACGGATGCCACACGACGGATTGTACCACTAAAAAATCCGGCGTATGAATGAAAATGCAAGCAACACCCCGAAACGGGGTAAAGGGGGACGTTCTCCAAAAAATGATCCGGCTGCTTACCGTTACTCGGTAAACTTCACGGCTGTCGAACATGCCCGATTTCTCTCTATGTTTGAGCAATCAGGGCTGCAATCTAAAGCCCGTCTTATCGCTGCCCGTGTCTTCGGCGATGAGTTCCGGGTAGTAAAAATCGACCGTTCCGCTATGGAATACGTTACCAAACTCACTTCTTTTTACGCACAATTCCGCTCCGTTGGTGTGAATTACAACCAAGTTGTAAAAGAATTGCACACCAATTTTTCAGAGAAAAAAGCGTTGGCTTTGCTCTATAAATTGGAAAACGCGACCGTTGATTTGGTTGAAATCGGGCGAAAAATTCAAGAATTATCAGAGGAATTTAAGGAAAAATGGTTGCAAAAATAAACATTGGAAGCAACTTGCACGGTGCGTTGGCATACAATCAAGAGAAGGTGGACGAGGGTTTGGGAAAGATTCTTGGAGCCAATCTTGTCTTTGAACCGACCGACGGACAGTTTAACGTTTCGGAGTGTATGAATGATTTTATGCAGTTTGTCCCCGCTCATTTCCGCACCGAAAAACCCGTTTTTCATGTATCGCTCAATCCGCACCCGGACGATAGATTGACGGACGAACAACTGACGGACATAGGGCGTGAATATATGGAGCGGTTGGGGTATGGCAATCAGCCCTACCTTATTTTTAAGCATGAGGACATTGGACGTGAACACCTGCATATCGTTTCGCTTCGGGTGGACAGCAACGGAAAGAAGATTGACGGCTACAAGGAACACGAACGGAGTAAGGAGATAACCGAGCATTTGGAACGCAAATACAACCTGAATCCTGCGGAAGGGCAAAAGCGTTCCGAACAATGGGAAGTTACGCCTGTCGATATTTCCAAAGGCGATTTGAAAAAACAGATTGCTGCGGTTATCAAACCTCTTGCTTCCATGTATCACTTCCAGAGCATGGGCGAATACAAAGCCGCTCTCTCCTTATATAATATAAATGTAGAAGAGCTCAAAGGCGAAGTTAAGGGAAAACCTTATCGGGGTTTGCTGTATTCTGCAATGGACAGCGAGGGAAATAAAGTCAGCAATCCGTTGAAGTCTTCCATATTCGGGAAGTCTGTCGGTTATGACGGATTGGAAAAACGTATGGCAAAATCCGCCGAACGTATCAAAGCCAAAAATCTCAAAGTCCATACCCTGAAAGCCGTATCGAAAGCTAAACAAAGCAGCCCAACCGAAAGCGAGTTCCGGGCGAAACTACGGCAGCAGGGTATTGATATACTATTCCGAAGAAACGATGAAGGACGGATTTACGGAGCAACATTCATAGACCATACTACCCGTACTGTTTTGAACGGCTCCCGATTGGGTAAGGAGTATTCTGCTAATGTTTTCAACGACCTGTATGGAGGAAAGCAAGAACAGATAGAGGAACCGATACAAACAACCAATCTCTCCGATGTTTACAAAGCGAGTACGAATCAAGAGAAAGACCACAGTTCCGATAATGGTCTGGGCGGTATTTTCTCAATTCTTTCTCCCGAACCGGAGAGTCACCCGAAAGACGATCAGCCGTTGCCACGCCGCAGGAAAAAGAAGAAACGGAGGTATGGGCGGCAGATGTAAAAGAATATTCATTGATTTATTAACAATTTAATTTTTAAGAAGATGCAACAAGAAGATGATTTAAGAGGACTTGCAAAAGTCATGGAGTTTATGCGAGCAATAAGCATAATTTTTGTAGTGATAAACATTTATTGGTTCTGCTACTTCGCTCTGTACGAATGGGGTATCATTATCGGAGTAGTCGATAAGATACTGTTGAATTTTGACCGAACAGCCGGACTGTTCGGCAATATCCTTTATACAAAACTGTTTGCCGTTGTTTTCCTTGCCTTATCGTGCTTGGGAACAAGGGGCGTGAAGGAGGAAAAAATCACTTGGCCGAAAATCTATGTTTTTCTGACAATCGGTTTTATCCTGTTTTTTATGAACTGGTGGATATTGGATTTACCTCTACCGACAGCAGCGATAACAGGATTTTATATCCTGAAAATGGCAGCAGGTTATCTGTTTCTGTTAGTTGGCGGACTATGGATGAGCCGATTGCTGAAGAACAATCTTATGGACGACGTTTTCAATATCGAGAACGAATCGTTTATGCAGGAAACACGCTTACTGCAAAGTGAGTATTCCATTAACCTGCCTACAAAGTTTTGGTATAAGAAAAAGGAATGGCGAGGTTGGATAAATATCGTAAATCCGTTCCGTGCCAGTATCGTATTGGGAACTCCGGGTAGTGGAAAATCATACGCCGTTGTTAATCAGTACATAAAACAGCAAATTGAGAAAGGATTTTCGATGTACGTGTATGATTTCAAGTTTCCCGACCTATCCACTATTGCCTATAATCATTTATTAAATAATCAATTAGGCTACAAGAAAGTTCCTACATTTTATGTGATAAACTTTGACGATCCGGCACGTTCGCATCGATGCAATCCTATCAACCCCGAATTTATGACCGATATTTCGGATGCTTACGAATCGGCATACACCATTATGTTGAACCTCAATAAAACGTGGGTGCAGAAGCAGGGCGACTTCTTTGTAGAATCTCCGATTATTTTGTTTGCCGCTATTATATGGTATCTTAGAATATATCAGGACGGAAAGTATTGCACCTTTCCCCATGCGATTGAGTTCCTGAACAAACGCTATGAAGATATTTTTCCTATTCTGACTTCATATCCCGACCTCGAAAACTACCTAAGTCCCTTTATGGATGCGTGGTTGGGTGGAGCAGCCGACCAATTAATGGGACAGATAGCAAGTGCGAAAATCCCGCTTTCCCGCATGATTTCGCCACAACTTTACTGGGTAATGTCGGGCGATGAGTTCTCACTGGATATAAACAATCCCGATGATCCGAAAGTGTTAGTAGTTGGGAACAACCCTGATAGGCAGAACATTTACGGCGCAGCTTTGGGACTTTATAACTCTCGTATCGTGAAACTTATCAATAAAAAAGGACAGTTAAAGAGTTCGGTTGTAATTGATGAGTTACCGACTATTTATTTCAAAGGGTTGGATAACCTGATAGCCACTGCCCGAAGTAACAAGGTTGCCGTTCTTTTGGGCTTTCAGGACTTCTCGCAGCTAACCAGAGATTATGGCGACAAAGAAGCCAAAGTAGTAATGAACACGGTCGGTAATATCTTTTCCGGTCAGGTAGTTGGAGAAACAGCAAAAACGCTTTCCGACCGTTTCGGGAAAGTATTGCAGAAACGCCAGTCTATGACTATCAACCGTAACGATAAATCGACTTCCATATCTACGCAAATGGACAGCCTTATTCCGGCATCCAAAATCAGTAACTTAACACAGGGTATGTTCGTCGGAGCAGTCGCGGACAATTTTGATGAGCGCATCGAGCAGAAGATTTTTCATTGCGAAATTGTGATAGATAATGCAAAGGTCGCCGCAGAAACTAAGGCTTACCAGTCAATCCCTGTTATTACCGATTTTACGGACGAAAACGGAATAGATAAGATGAAAAAGCAGATACAACTTAATTATAACCGTATCAAAGAGGAAGCGAAACAAATAGTAGCCAATGAACTCGAAAGGATTAAGAATGATCCTGAACTGGCTCATCTTTTACAACAGCAAGAATAATTTAAATTAAAACAAAGGAAAGAAAGCCATATCAGCTTTCTTTCCTTTTATCCATTCAGCTTCTTCCAAAACACTATCTTATCTTCTCCCACCTGATAAAACTCTCTGATTGTTGCTTCCCGTTTATAACCCAGTTTATCATAGAACTTCCGAGTAAGTTCAAATTCGGAAAGACCGGAGGTTTCAACAATTAATATCCTGACTGAATCCTGTTTCAGAAGATTCTCAATATATTCAGAGTTCCTGACCTATAGATCATATCTATCTAATACTAAGCATTAAATCAAAAAGGTTCGAGGAAATCAAAATGTCCCTATATTTTTGAAAGAAGGATAAAAACACCTATATTTA
>JAISFI010000124.1 GCA_031263685.1 Dysgonamonadaceae bacterium
AGTGTAATCAGCAGTTTCTGGGACAACTCATACCGTGCAATCAACCGTTGCAATCTGGTATTGGACAACATCGACAACGTTGCCATGGACGCCGACCTGCAAAAACGGCTGAAAGGCGAAGCGCTTTTTCTCCGCTCGTTGCTCTATTTTAACATGGTACGGATATTCGGCGGCGTACCTTTGGTGACCAAAGACCTGAAAACTCCCGAAGAAGCACTATCATACGGACGTTCCACCGTCGATCAGGTATATAACGATTTAGTCATTCCTGATTTGGAAAAAATCATCGCCGAGCAATTGCTGCCTACCCACTATACCGAAAACGCCAATATAGGTAGAGCAACACGGTATGCCGTCCATACTTTGCTGGGAAAGATCTATCTCACCCGCCACGATTACACCAAAGCTAAAGAACATCTAAAAACAGTGCATGACAATCCGGGTATCCACTACCTGCTCCCGGACTATGCAGATGTTTTCGACGCAACGAACCCCAATAATCCCGAAATCATTTTTGCCGTGCAGTATGCTGCCGGCTTGATCCGTTCGGGCAGCACCGGCATGGGTAATCCTTTTTGTACGGCTGCGATGCCGAACGAACAAACAGGACAGGGTATTTGGGGAACGGGCGGAAGTGGCATATACCTGATGACTTACGACCTATACGGACGTTTTGATCTCTCCGACACAAGGATCAATCTGATTGACACGGCATGGGGATCACCGACCCGACCGATTTACGACAAATACGTATTTACAATCAAATACCGGGATAAAACCAACACAACGGTCAGGGATTCGGGTAATGACTGGCTGGTGCTTCGCTTTGCGGACGTATTACTGATGTATGCCGAAGTGCTGGCGGAAGAAGGCAACCTGCCCGGAGCGGAAGTTGAAGTGCGTACTATTCGTGAACGTGCTAACCTGACTGCCATGCCTCCCATGAACACAAAGACTGAAGCAAAACAAGCGATCGCCGACGAACGTCGTTTGGAGCTATTCTGTGAAGGTCACCGCTGGTTCGATCTCCTGCGCACGGGAACGGTGATAGAAGTGATGACCGCGCATTTCAATGGACCGTGGAATGACTATCAAACAGGTTCTAACGTAACGATAGACGAAAGCGATTTGCTATTCCCACTTCCAAAGTTTGAGGTTGATCTGAATCCCGACGTACTTACGCAAAATTAATTTGATTGCACTTTCCTGCACATCCAATATTGAACGGAGGTGTCCAAAAAGGTATTCTTACGCAGATTTATTCGCATATTCATCCTTTTCGGATACCTCTATTTTTCATGTTCCGCAAGACACAGTGAGCAAGCCGAAATGATGAAGCATGTAAATGATATATTCCCTGTCCGATTTTCTCAGTCGGCTGAATGAATAAACCCAAAATGTCCACTAGAGCATTTACTCCCTGAAAAGGAAATACTTTCTAATGGACGCCATTAGAAATGTTTGTTCATAGCATATTGAGGTTCATGATAATATATTGCATTAATTGTGTAAATTTGCGACAGAAGCACTGGATATGATGCAGCAAACAATAATAGAATTTGTAGATAAAGAGATCACCTCTTGGGGCGGGGTCTCCATCCTGAAAAAGATGATGGACGCGAGTGGTTTTTCCTCCTTTCTCGACACTCTCCCCTTGCCTAAACAGGGGTCTAATCGTGGATATCCACTCACGCAGTTATTTTTGTTATTTATGAGTAGCGTGTGGTGTGGGGCGGATCGTTTCGCCCACATGGACATAACGCGTTTAGACACGAGCCTCCAGCGGCTGTACGGGTGGGGACGCATGCCGGAACACAAGGCCTTCGAGCGTTACTTTCGTAAATTTGACATCCCCGCGTCTCACGCTGTTTCTGGAGGACTTTATCGCTGGTTTTTCAATAATTTACAGTTTGATAACTTCACGCTGGACATAGATTCATCGGTAATGACTCGCTGCGGGGAACAGCAAGGCAGCGCCAGGGGTTGTAATAAACACAGGCCCGGTCGCAAGTCCCATCACCCGAACATGGCTTTTGTCTCGGAAATAGAGATGGTGGCCAACTTTTGGCTTCGTCCGGGGATGCCCACACGGCAAACAACTTCAAGGCCTTTTTAGAAGAAACGCTACTGTTTTTGAACGATAAGAAAACAGAGCTGTTGCGCCTGGATTCAGGATTTTACAGCAACGATATTTTTGAATACCTGGAAACGGAGAACAGGAAAACAGATTACATCACGGCCGTGCCGATGTACACTACAATCCAGTGCAAGATAGCGACACAAAAGGCATGGCTCGGCGTGGACAAAGGCATAGAAATCGGCGAGTTCGAATACCGGGCGCCGGAATGGAGAAAACCACGCAGAATGGAAGTGGTACGTCAAAAAGTTACCGTGCGTCCGCAAGCACCGGGCAAGCAACTTCGCCTTCTTGAAGACGACATGGAAATAAACGGCTATCGCTATGCCTGTTATGTTAGCACTTTGAAACTGAGCGCGGCCGATGTTTGGCGACTCTGCCGCGGGCGAGCCTGCTGCGAGAACCGTATCAAGGAACTCAAGTATGATTACGGGCTGGACAAGATGAACCAGTCCGATTTCGACGGGACGGAGTCCGCGCTATTACTCGTGACTATCGCCTATAATTTCCTCGCTCTTTTTATGCAATTAATCATTGGCGGAAATGTTAGAAACCAAATTAAAACGCTTCGACACAGGATGCTTGACATTCCATCTATTACCGAAAAAAGTGAAGACCGGATCATTGTTAAAATGCCCTTGCACATGAATCGTAGAAATTGGATTGCCTAATTATATGATCGTATCCAAGTACAATTTCTCAAATCCGACTAATGGATATTTTGGGATAAATACATCGTATATAAAGCGAACGGCACATTGAGACAAACAGAGGCAAACTTGTGAAGGATGAAGGAAAAGTCTGACAATTGCAAAAGAGGTGGAATACTTTGCCGCTAAAGTTGGACTGTTCGTTTATTTTTAAATTTTATTAGGCCACACCGTTCTCCGAGCAAAAATCCTGACAAAACACGAACACCGCGAACCCCAGCTCTATGTGCCGGAATAACAGATAAAGTATGAGATATTATATGTGCCTTTGAGATTCCCTG
>JAISFI010000086.1 GCA_031263685.1 Dysgonamonadaceae bacterium
AGTTTCCTTTGCAAGCGAGTAGAACCCTTCTGCGCTTTCCATCGCATTGTTGAAACATTCGTCTATTTTTTCGTCTATTTGGTAGTTCAAGGCATACATATCAGGATCGTCTGCATTAAGAGCCAGCGCTTTGCGGCAAGCCTCTTTAGCCTCTTTTAGCGCCTTTGCGGCAGAGTCGTGGTCAACAACGCTTGTAGCATTGTCAAACCATTCGGAAGCGTTCTTTTTTGCTTCAGACAAAAGTTTTGGATCTGTCTTTGGTTGTGACGTTTCCTTATGGGGTTGCAAATCGCTCATTTTAATCCGCTCACTTTCTTTAGGCGGATTTGCCTGTTTGGTTTCGATGCTATCGATGATGCTATCAATGATGCTATCTATGCTATTGATGCTATCGCTGGAAGAACTGTTTGGATTCGGGCCGACCTCCTCTTGACTGACTGTTTGTTCATTATTTTGGTTACAATCATCTGTAGGGTCATCTTTAGTAGGCTTGTCCCAAATTTTCCAAGCAGCGAACAATACCACCGCAACTATCATTATCAAACAAACGACTTTCCACCAGCCACTTTTTCCGTTGCCTTCTGTGACTACATGAGCTCCGCCTTTCGGTATTGTTGCCATAATTTAGTATCTATTGATTATTTATCTAAACACAATAAGAAACCTGTATCTATATCCTTAAAAGATAAAGGTGCGCCTTGGCGCTTGCCCTTGGCTAATTGTACTTTGCAGTACCCTTCTTCTACCTTAACACGTTCCAGGGGAGGGCCTTTAGGATCATCTGTGTTTTTACCGAATTCTTTTATTAACTTTTTTCGGTCTTCATACCAATCAGCACACCAGTACCAGAAATCATCTGATACCGTGATTAACTTATTACTGATAGCAAAGTCTAATTCCGCCTCTGTAGGCAGGCGATATTTCTCACCTGTTGTACGGTTCAGCTGAATAATAAACTTCTGAGTATCATCCCACGAGATACTGACTAAAGAGTTCCCGTCTATCGCATTCTTTCCCTTCATAATCTCATCCCATAGTCCAACAGAAACAGGCGTTTTACTGATAGAAAAAGCAGAAAGAGTCACATCGCGAGGAAATTTGTCAGACCATTGTCTAAAACGCCCCCCACTAACACTTACCATCTCAATATTATTTATTAGACCCGGCTCCAATCCAAGCGCAGAAGCAAAACAATCGATGACATAGTTTGCCTTGCTTTCTTCCAATGAGTTGTCTTCTCTGAATTTAACCCTCAGGGAATTAATTTTAATCTTCTGCACCAACTTCTCAAGTGTGTCACATTGTAGCAATTCGTGGGTAATGCCATCTTTTACTGCCAGACGGAATAGTTTTAGCACATTCTTGTCCTCCGCTGCCATACAGTCTGCAAGAAGACTTTCCAGGCGTGCCTTTTCGTTCTTGTCGAAAATCGGCTTCTTGAACTTGGCAATTATTTGTTTGAGGATGTCTATTCTTTTTTCCTTTTCTGTCATAATATTTCTTTTTCTCTCCCTTTTATATAATTTGGGGTAGTTTGCTAATCTTGTAGAATTTCGTTAATCAATAATGGGTATTATTCCTTCGAAGGATTTGTATTAAATAGTTCTTTTATTCCCTCCAAATCTAAAATCCCGGAAATCGAAATATCATCGCCACTACCTTTTTCGGTTAAAACAGGTAAATACTCCGCCAATTCCTTTTTACCGCCGTCAAAACCAGACAGATCGAACGTCCTGGTCAGGTTTCGATAAAAATTGAACAACCGCTCGTCATTTCCATAAACTCCAAAACTGTCGTCAACGCCATCTGTGCCAACATAAATTGCCACCGGAAAATTATCAGTATGGAAACAATACCTGAAATTTTCAAACGCTTTTTCATCACACAGTGATACTGTTGTATTTAAAAAACATTTTTCATTCCAGGGGATAGGGTCTTCTATTGAACCGTCTTTGCTGATTGACACACAACGTCCGTCTCCAATGCGAATCCCAAACCAAAATTCAGGCGCATATATTATCGCAATCAACGTTGTTCCATACGCAGAAAATTTGTCGTTGATTCCTTCTGTTCCGTATTTAATTAAATATTTGTCAGGCAAATCTTTGAGTTCGTCTTCAGTAAACGGATTTTCGTATAGATCATTTCTTACCCGTTCACTCCAACAATAAATGATATTTTTTATTAGTTGTTGAATGGCTTGAGAAGATAATTCCTCTTTAATGATATCATTATCGGTACTATATAGCTTTTTTAGAAAAGCAGCTTTCCCTTGCATAAATTCGTATATGGCGTTGAGTACTACCTCAACACCATACGTTGATCCTCGGTCGCTACGGAAATATGGATCGCCTCCATGTCCATCGCAAACAACAGCCACGGCATAGTCGGCGCATCGATAATGTCCTCCGTAATCCTGGCAAGGTTTGTCTGTTTTTTTATGGCTTGCCCCTTGAATAGACATACCATCGTCGTGCCCTCCAAAGGTATTAATAGATGGCGATAATATCGCTGTCTCCATAAATTTCACCATGCATCTACATTTACTAAGGGAGAAGTTCCAGTATCAACAACTGATGGAAGTTCTTCTTTCAACTGTTCGCCAATTTGTGTTTGTTTGTCCTTGTCTCCTGCGCCTGCGGCTGAACTTTTACTTCCAATTTGAGAAGCGCGAACACTGACAAAACGGATCATTTTTTTCAGCATATCGGGGTTGTGCGCTATTAACACACATTCGATATTACCCGTAAACTCTTTCAACACGTCCTGATTGGCGTCATCTCCTATCGCAATAGCGATTTTAATGCCTGCTTTAAACCAGTTGTTGCTTTTAAGTGCATCCAATTCCTTTCGGTAGTTGTCTGTAGGTTCTCCATCAGAGAGCAGGATAATGACAGGAGCAAAAGACCCAATGGCGTCTTGCATAAACTCATTGCGAGACAATTTTTGATTGAGCATTTTACAAGCTTCGCCAAAGTCGGTAATTCCTCCCGCCGACAAGTCATTCCATCGGAAAGATTCGGCTTCTATCGGCTTTTCGTAAAGCCATTTCGCGCCGGATGAAAATTCCAATACTGCAATTTTGATTTGTGCATCAGCATTTTCTTTTGAAATATCCGACAATCCCGGAATGATTTCGGCAATTGCCGTATTTGCCGTTCCGATTTTACTCCCGCTCATACTGCCGGAAGTATCCACTATAAAAAACAGAACCATCGTTCTACGTGGAATTGATTCGCTGTCTAATAAACCCATACGATTGATTTTTAATTTATAAATAGTTTATATTCAAATAATTTCAGCCTGATTGCCTCCCTGAAATACGATTTTTATTCCTTGAAGTACCGGGATTGCCTGATTAGGTTCAACATTTTTTGTAGCGCCGCTTCGAGTAACGCCTACCCACACGTCTTTCGATAGATTTTGCAGGACAAGCAATCCGGGTTTGCTGCCGTCGGCAACAATGTTGCCGGTAATTTCACGGTAATCTCCACCTGCTTTTGTAATTGAGGCATATATTTTTACGCCATTCATAAGTACGACCTTTTCTTTACCTATTTGAAGCATATTGGGTTTAGCAATCGTTTTACCACATTCCATGCATCTCGTTTCAGATGAATTGACGTCAATAAAGGTCTCGCTTTTACAGTGGGGGCAAGCGACTAACGTATTTCTCATTTCAAGAAAGACTTTTTTCCATTGAATTTCCATAATACGTGTCTGACGGTCTGCATCAACTGTCATTGCCGTTTTCGAGAACGATTTCAGAAATGTTTCACGCAATGTTTTGGGGAAAACGCCCCAGCGTTTAATAACGTTGTTATGAATGCCCCGAACAGGGCGATTGCTATCATCCGTTTTGTCCCAGATAAAAACAGGGCTTTCACCGTATAATTTTTGTTCCAATTTTTCAGTCAGACAAGGGATGCTTGTCGTCAATTTACCCTCCAATGGATGATTGTTATAGAAAAGTAAAAATAAGGTTACTGCCAAAGAGAATAAGTCTGTCCGGGTGTACGACAAAATTCCCTTGATCGTAAATTATTTATTAGTCAAAACTTTAGAGAGATAGAAATAGGATAAAAAAGAAAAAAGGTTATAAATTTGTGTGAGATTACAAAACAAACAC
>JAISFI010000116.1 GCA_031263685.1 Dysgonamonadaceae bacterium
ACGGGCGACTTCAATACCGCCGGCGGCAGTTGGGCGCTTTACGACAATACAACGGGGTCTTACAACACCGCCAGTGGCGATTATGCGCTTTCCCACAACACAACAGGCAATTTTAATACCGCTGTCGGAGCTTATGTAAGCGTCAAAGAGACCGATTTGAGCAATGCTACAGCCATTGGCTATTTGGCTACAGCGACTTCAAGCAATCAGGTCAAAATCGGCAACGGCAGCGTTACCAGCATTGGCGGCTTTGCCGACTGGACTAATTTCTCGGACAAACGGGCAAAGAAAAACATCCGGACGGATGTGCCGGGACTTGTCTTTATCAACCGCCTGCAACCGGTTACCTACAACCTGGATTTGGACGCCGTCGACGGCCTGCTGAAAATCGACCAAACGAAAAAATCCGGCAGGGATGAGGTCGAGCAGCCCATGTCTCAGGAATTGATAGCGCTCGACAAAAAGGCAAGGGAAGCTAAGGAAAAGCAGGTACAGACCGGTTTTGTAGCGCAGGATGTAGAAGAGGTCGCCCAAAGTATCGGTTACGATTTCAGCGGCGTGGATGTGGACGAAACCGGCATCTACGGATTGCGGTATGCGGAGTTTGTGGTTCCCCTGGTGAAAGCCGTGCAGGAGCTCAGCGAGCAAAACGACCGGCTGCAGGCGCAGGTCAATGAATTGACCGAACTGGTTTCCGGTCTGCTGGGAGAAGAACCCGAATCGGGCGCATTGAGAAGCAAAAGCGCCGTAGAACCGGCGTCCGGATTGCAGGACGTGGCAGGCAGCGGCGTTTCCCTGCAACAAAACATTCCCAATCCGTTCCATCAATCGACCGTTATCCGCTATACTTTGCCGCCAACCGGCCAGCAGGCGCAGATGGTCATCACCGGCGCTTCGGGGCGGGTGATCCGGAAAATACCGCTTTCCGCATCCGACGGACCAGGCAGCATCACGATAGAAGGCGGCGCCCTCGCGGCCGGTATCTATTATTATTCCCTCTATATAGGAAACAGTTTGGTTGATACGAAAAAAATGATTTTAACGAAATAAAGAAATGAAGACTCTAAAATTTTTCTTATTCACCGTGCTTGTACTAAGCATGGTCATGGCTTGTTCGGACTTTGTAACGCCGCAACAAACGAATGACAATACCATCGTTTTCCCCAACAGTTCATGGTCGATATTGCGCTATGGCGTGTTTCTCGAACCTTGGGTATCCACTCAATATATTCACTTTGATGGTGATTCTACTGTAGCATACAAAGAATACCAAAAAGTATTTTCATGTGATGATGAATTGCATGAAAATATAAAATACGAAGGATTAATCAGGGAGCAGGATCAAAAAACGTATTTTATCCGGGAAAATTCCGAAACGGAATATATACTGTACGATTTTTCGCTGGAAGAGGGGACAAATTTTGAATATCTGGAACCAAGAGTTCAAATTCCCGGATATGAAAATCCTCCGATAATACTGTATGTAAAGAAAGTTGATTTTGTAGAAATCAACGGCATACAAAAAAAACGAATTCAATTTACCTCCCCGCCTGATGACGATACTGTAAATGCTATATGGATTGAAGGTATCGGTAGCTTCAATGGTTTGTTTTATCCATGTGGCGGTATGCATGGCCCTAATAATATCATTGAAACCTTACTGTGCCATTTTCAGGATAATGAATTGGTTTACAAAAATCCGGCTTGGTCCAAATGTTATTTTGATAAAGTGGATGATATTATTTTCGATAATGGTATTCATGAGAATTTAACGGATATTACCTCTGGTGGGATCCATAATAACAAACACTTTAACCGGATATCCCAGATTATTAAAAAATAACTGTCATGAGAACTAAAAATATATTATTGATTTTATTTCTGTTCGGGATTGGCTTCTTACCCTTGCAAGCGCAGAACCTTGTGACGCTTAATGCATCTATTGTAAGCGATACGGTATTTGCCGTTTCGCAAAAAAGCGACGTCATTTCTAAAGCCATGTACGCTTCGGGACAAGTGGCGTTTTCTTCAAAATCCGGCTATGTAAGAATATCATTGACTGACGACTCCAGCTATGATTTGCTGGTGTACGAAAGTTTTCCATTGCTTGCAACAAAAGGTGTAGATATTTTTGATCATATTGCGTTGGAAACCGGTAGTATTCCTTCATTTTTTTCAGCGACAAAAATTCGCATAGAAATAAAAAATGCCGAATTGAAAAAACTGTCAATAGACGCATCAAGCCAGGGGATGACCAAAGAGCAGCAGCAAAAGGCGAAAACCGACAAGATTGCTGTGATAAATAAGAATCTTCGCGAGCAAAATGCTCTTTGGGAAGCAGGGGAAACCCCAATTTCTCAAATGGCCTATCAGGAGAAAAAAGGATTGTTTGGCGGAAAAGTACCCGATTTACAGGGTTTCGACTACTATACAGGAGGAATTTTTGAATTAAGCGATGGTACGGAGGAGCCTGCACTAAAAAGCGCTCAAAATACAAACGGTACACTTTCCGATGCCTATGCACCTTCATTTGACTGGAGAAATAGGCATGGAGCCAATAATCCGTCTTCTCCATATTATAATAGCGGTGGGCATGGATGGATAACTTCGGTGAAAAATCAAGCGTCGTGTGGTTCGTGTGCTATATTTTCTGTGCTGGGAACAACTGAAGCTCTTGCTAATTTGTATTATAACCGATTCCTGAATAAAGATCTTTCGGAACAGAATATTGTATCCTGCTATACTTATGGAAATTGCGCTGCCGGTAGGAATTGGAATCCAGGGCTTACCATAGATTATATTACAACAAACGGAGTATGCGAAGAGTCGTGTTTTCCGTATACCGCAACGGATCTACCCTGCTCGGATAAGTGTCCGTCTCCTATGGAAAACATGAAAGTTAGCGGCAGGATAAATTGCGGAACAGTAGCTTTTCCCAAGACAGTAGATGCCATAAAGAAAAACATAATACAGTATGGTCCTATTAGTGGCGGAGTCTTAGATTTTTCGCACGCAATGCCCATTATCGGTTATAAGAAAATACAGGCAGGGGATACCATCTATACGACTATGTCTAACTATGTAATAATTCCCAATGGTGACAGTAGAATCGGTCAAACGGCATGGTTGTTTAAAAACAGTTGGGGAAGCTCCTGGGGTAAAAGTCAAAATGGATTTGCTTATATACTACTCCCGGATATATCGCAAATAGACTGGACACATGTAATTTTATCTCCCATCACGAGTCCCAACTACACCGACGCCGATATTGTGTGTGAAGACCGTGACAGCGATGGTTACTACTTCTGGGGTGTTGGGCCTAAACCGGCACACTGTCCGCCATGTGCTCCCGACAAACCGGACGGCGACGATTCCAATCCCAATTTGGGGCCTATGAACGAATATGGGTATTGTGAAGCGATTACGCCACTGTCCGAAAATATTACGACCTCCCAAACATGGAATACGAACAGAACCGTATGCCGGAATCTGGTTATTCAGTCTGGCGCTACCCTGACCATAACCGCTACGGTTTTTATGCAAGCACATAAGGTAACTATTCAGGATGGTGGTAAAATAATCCTTTCGGGCGGAACGATTGACAATGGAAATATTATTGCGCAAAGCGGCAGCGAATTGACAATCACAAATAACGGAAAAATACTGTTGGGAAGTTCCGATAATCTGAATATTCAATTGGGAGCTATATTTGAGATTGCGTATGGCAAAATTTTATTGAAATAATAAGTACAGTCCAGTTCGCAATTAGAAATCAAATCAAAAAATGATTTTAACGAAATAAAGAAAAGGAGAATCGTTATGAAAACACTGAAAATTTTCTTGTCCACTCTGCTTGCTCTGAGTATGGTCATGGCTTGTGCAGAAAATGATACGCCGAAAGAACAACCGGAACTGTCAGGTACCAAATGGAAACTGGCAGGCATACGCAACCTCGCGACAGGCGAATTAAGAACGCTGGAACCTTATCACTCTAATGGCCTCTACGAAAAGGAATGTTTTTCCTTTACATTCGAAGACGACACCCTCGCTTATGGACTTTCCTGCACAAATGGAATGCTTGTAGATATAAAAGGAACAAACGGGATTTATCTTGGTTGTATGACGGAAGTATATGAAGGAACGGCCGATTGCATTTATTTTTCAGATGTTTTATATCTTGTAGACGACTGTTTCTTCGAAAAAGATCAGTTGATATTTGCTTATACGCAGGATAATGTTCGTTATCATTTACAATTCAAACAAGTAAAGCAATGAAAAAATACAATTTAATTATATGTATCTGCTTTGTCCTGTTCGGATTAAAATCATACGCGCAAATCAGTACGGAAGAATTACCTGTAAGTTTTTCTTTTGAAGAAAATACATTACAGTTTGATATTGAAACAGCCCAAACACTTCCCGGTTTAGATATGGAGACAATAAACCGGGAAGACAGGGAGCGGGAAGAAGAAAATCTTCCCACCCGGTTTGGCTACCGGCATCCGGTTCATTTTACTTTAAACAATTCCGGACAATGGACGGTCATGCCTAATGGAGACAAACTGTGGAAGTTGGATATCTATTGTCCTGAAGCTTTATCCATCAATTTGCTGTACGATAAGCTTCATCTTCCCGAAAGAGCGAAATTTTTTGTATACAGCAGTGATAAAAGACAAAGCATCGGCGCTTTTACTTCCATAAACAACAAGGGAACGAAGGAAAACCCGCAAGGTTTTGCTACCGGTTTGGTTTATGGCGATAAAGTAACGTTAGAGTATTATCAGCCTGAAGAAGTTACGGATGAAGGGATTATTTCCATCGCGTATGTAGTTCATGGATACAGGTATATTTATCTGCCGGGATCGTCGGAAAATATAACCGCTTCCGGAGCTTGCCAGGTCAATGTAAATTGTAGCGAAGGACAAAACTGGCAAAATGAAAAGAATGCAGTAGCATTGATACTGGTTGACGGTAGCGCATATTGTAGCGGATTCTTAATAAATACGACAGCCAACGATGCCCGCCCTCTGTTTTTAACAGCAAATCATTGCATTTGTGAAAAGGGGAAAGACGCATTAGGAGACTCAATACTCAACACCTATTCCTTTTATTGGAATTATGAATCTCCCAACTGTACGCCAACTACATATCCCACGCCCAAATCTACGGCAGGCGCTGTAGTCGTAGCTAATAATGGCGCTGTGGATTTTGCTTTGCTTCGCTTAACGGAAGATCCCAGGAATAAATCGGATGTGAACACCTATTATTTGGGTTGGGACAGAACCGGAAATGCGGGTACGGGAGGTGTAGGCATACATCATCCGAATGGTGATGTAAAAAAGATCTCAACGTACAATATCAGTCCTGCCAATTCGAATTGTATGGACTTCAATTATTGTGCAAGCTATTTACCTAACAGTAATTTTTGGAGAATCAATTGGATTGCGACAACGCACGGGCAGTCTGTTACGGAAGGAGGGTCTTCCGGATCCCCATTGTTTAATAATAATCATCGGGTGATAGGACAATTATTTGGTGCGGGTAATAAAACTCTTTGTCCAGACCCCAATTGTAGTAATCCTTCTGCTGATATAGCTAATTATGGTAAATTCAGCGTTTCATGGAACAGTAGCGCTAATCCGAAACGTCGCTTACGAGATTGGCTTGACCCCAACAATACCGGGGTAACGATCTTGGATGGGTTTTGTCCTACAGTCAATTTCACCAATCAAATTGTTACCACCAATACTACCGTTACAAGTTGCGGCGACATCAACGTGCAAAACGTCAAAGTTCAAAATGGCGGTATTCTTGTCCTGCACGGTCAGTTTGGTGCGGGTGGCGGGAGTTTCAGCCGCATCTAACTTTTGCGAAAAACTTGTGCACAGTTCCGTCAATTTGGTGTACACATCCGATGGAAAACCGATCCGCATCATCACAGAAGAAAGGTAGCTCAAAAAAGAAGTAACCCATTGCAGGAGAGACCGGTCTTTTTCAGGTAAGAAATCTTGATTACTCATCATGTTGAAATTTAAAAATTAATACTGGTTTTATTTATTGGTTATCGTAAGCGATGAAAGATTGACGGCATAACCGGAAAGGGTTTCCGGTGTACCGAATGATCCTTGCGGTGTACCGAATGAATCTTGCGGTATACCGAATGAGTCTTGCGGTGTACCGAAAATGATTTCCGGTCTTCCGAGAATATCATCCGGTGTACCGGAAATATTCCGGCGAATGTTGTTGTTCATCACCGGTATGACAAAAAGACCGCCGTAAAGATAGAATAATGTTTACGGATTTGCACATTAAATTTGAAATTAATTATTGTTGCTGTCCGGTAAAATTTTATGTAGGAGCAATTCAAATTGTTGCTGACAGGGTCAATTCATAATTCGGATGAGAAATCATAGCATCGCAAAAAAAATCATCCTGAAATTTGTTATGGTTCGCGCAGGATGTTTTTGTGCATTTGATGCCGGATGGGGAGGGTGTCGGCCTCTATCCCGAGCTGCGCCTGCGGCTTGCGCGGGGTTATCCAAATTGGACGCCTGCTGGCGTAGAGCTACGTAGCCTGACGGGTTGTATGCGTAAGCTTACGCATACCGTGTGCGTTTCCCTGACGGGAAACCATATCAATAGAAAAAAGATGCACCGCCATCCAGCAAATCCCGTCACCTTAGCGGTGGTAGAACCTCATTTCCACCTAATTTCCCAAACAAAACAACCTCAATAGGCCCGGAAATCACATATACAATAACCTTTCATATAACTCATATTCAACGGTCTCATATTAAGCTGTTTGTAACATGGCTAAATTTTC
>JAISFI010000130.1 GCA_031263685.1 Dysgonamonadaceae bacterium
ATTGGCTGCTGCAACCGGCGATGCGGCTGTGCTTATCGCTACTTTCAGCATGTGGAGCTTCCTGGTTGCCCGCTGTATCCTGGCGCTTGGTGAAGCAGGAAATTTTCCGGCAGCGATCAAGGCTACTGCCGAATATTTTCCGAAAAAAGACCGCGCTTATGCAACGTCCATCTTCAACTCCGGAGCATCTATCGGCGCACTGTTTGCACCGTTGTCCATTCCTCCCTTAGCCACATACTTCGGCTGGGAAATGGCGTTTATCATCATCGGGGTGCTTGGTTTTATCTGGATGGGATTTTGGGTGTTTCTTTACGATAAACCCGATAAATGCAAGCATGTCAGTCGCGCAGAACTTGAATATATCGAGCAGGACAAATACGAAACATCCACCAATATATCTTCCAAAGAAAAGGAAGTTAAAGTGCCTTTTTTGAAATGTTTTACTTACAAACAAACCTGGGCTTTTGCCACCGGCAAGTTTATGACAGACGGCGTATGGTGGTTTTTCCTTTTCTGGACGCCATCGTATCTGAGTACGCAGTTCGGCATTAAAACGTCTGAAGGACTAGGTATGGCGCTTATTTTTACCCTTTACGCCATTGTTACCAGTCTCTCTATTTTAGGCGGCAAATTGCCTACCATTTTCATCAACCGTAGCGGGCAGAATCCTTATGCGGCGCGAATGAAAGCCATGCTGATTTTCGCTTTTTTCCCGCTTTGCGTGCTACTGGCTCAACCGCTTGGCATGGAGTTTGCGGAAATGGGTAAAAATGCGGCGTGGATTCCGGTGTTGCTTATTTCGATTGGCTGCGCGGCTCACCAGGCATGGAGCGCCAACCTGTTTTCTACCATCGGCGACATGTTCCCGAAAGGCGCTATTGCAACCATCACCGGTATTGGAGGTATGGCAGGTGGCATTGGTTCCATGATTTTGCAGAAGAGTGCAGGTAACCTTTTTGTTTATGCCTCCGGAACGGCAATGATCGATGGTAAGGAAGTTGAAATGACACAGCAATTGCTGGAACAGGGCGCACAGTTTGTTCGTCCGGCGATGGAATTTATGAGCTTCAACGGCAAACCGGCCGGATATTTCGTGATTTTCTGTATCTGCGCCATCGCTTACCTGATAGGATGGACGATTATGAAGTTACTGGTACCGAAATACAAGCCGATAAACATCTAACCGGTCGATCGAAAAAACTTAGTCCGCAAGTTGCCATTGATATAAGTATTATGCGTATATTTGCGGACTAAAAAATTTATAATAAATATATTATGCAACATCTATTGTTTATACCCAATGGTTGGGAATGGCCTATCATATTGATTGTAGTCCTCTTACTTTTTGGTGGAAAGAAAATTCCCGAACTGATGAAAGGAATCGGCAAAGGAATCAGAGGCTTCAAAGATGGGATGAAAGAAATTGAAAACGACATTAAATCGGACGACAATCCCCAATAAATAATCTTTGTTCAAGTCGAAGAGAATGTCTGATCAGGATATGACTTTCTGGGATCACCTGGAAGAGTTTCGCTGGGTACTATTCAGAATCGTCATAGCATTACTTGTTTTTGCTGTAGCAGGTTTTGTGGTAATGCCGTGGGTGTTCGACCATATTATTCTTGCACCGGCAAAGCCGGATTTTTTTATGTACGAATGGATGTGCCGACTCAGTCAGTCGGTGTCGTTTATTCCTGATTTCTGCGATACGGATTTGGAGATTAAGCTGGTGAATCTGGATTTGACAGCGCCGTTTTTCAGGCATTTGAGCACTTCATTCTGGCTTGCTATTGTGTTGATTTGTCCCTATATCCTGTTTGAAGTATGGCGTTTTATCCGTCCGGCGTTGTATGCACACGAAAAGAGAAACGTCCGGTGGGTTTTTATTTTCGGGTCGATTATGTTTTTCGTCGGATGTTCAGTGGGGTACAGTCTGATTTTTCCAACCACTTTTCGATTCCTGTACACCTACTCCGGTGCACTGAGTGAAACAATCCAGCAACAGGTTTCATTGGATTCTTATATGGATAATTTCCTGATACTGGTACTGGCAATGGGATTAGTGTTTGAGTTGCCTCTCATTTCATGGTTATTGTCTCAGATTGGTATCCTGCGAAAATCTTTCTTTTCCACCTACCGTCGCCATGCAATTGTCGCCCTGCTGATAGCCGCCGCCATCATTACGCCAACGGGCGATCCTTTCACGCTGGCGTTGTTCTTCTTTCCACTGTACGGTTTATATGAGTTAAGTATCTTTTTTGTTAAGCCGGACGATAAAAAAACTTAATCAAGTTTTTGCATCCACAACCCGGAGGGTTCTGTATAAAATTCATTTTTGCTTCGTTGCAAGTGTGAACGTGTGCTTTAATATCATCCATTATCAAATCGAATAACCGGATTACTTCGCTCAGCGTAGTCTCCAGACCAATGCCGTCAACTTAAGGGTTCGTCATTGCGAAAGCGAAGCCTGAAGCAATCCATAGTGTATGTTTTAGCTGGATTGCTTCGCTCCGCTCGCAATGACGGGAGACGATTCTTTCTT
>JAISFI010000136.1 GCA_031263685.1 Dysgonamonadaceae bacterium
ACAAAAGCGGTATAAGGAGCTAAAGCCGTTGAGAAAGTTGCTTGGGCGGCTTTAATATCCTCTATGGTCTGGTTTACTCCGGCCAAAGTAGCGGACTGATTATCATAAACGCCTTGTGCAGTTTCAATGGCAGCGCTTAGTGTTTCTTTAATACCTGTCAGGAAAGGATTGGAATCGGTGACGGCGTCTTTCAATGCTCCTGCGGTTGTGATTTCGATCAGCAGGTCGGCTTTCAAGGCCTCGGTGCTGGGCGCTTTCAAGGTAACCTGAAATGTCAGTTCCGTATCTCCGAGTTTAGCTTTCAGGGTGATGACGGCGTCTGTAGAAATTGCATTGGAAACGGTTAATTCCGCCTGGGTGTGGTCGTCCGAATTGCGCGTAATGGAAACCAAAGCCTGCTCGTCGGCGCTGAGTGTTCCCCAGTCCGAAACCGACCATACGATATCCAGAGCCGGGTTGGGTATATTCAGCGTTAAGTCCATTACCTCTGCAAATGCTGTTAATGAATAGTTTTTGCCGATTGATTGATCGGGAATCGTATTCAGAGTGGCATCGCCGGTCAAATCTTTGATTTGGTCGCCGATAAGATTGCCGATGGTTGTGTTATCAAAGCCTGCTGCCTCATATCCTTTAAAGTTATTGACGGTCAGATTATTGATTCCGCTTCCATTCGTAAGCGTTATATCTGTAAAGGTTTTAGATGCACCATTATAAGTAAGTATTATTTTCAGCAGTTTCGGCGCTTCCGGATTTATATCTAAAAGAAACTCGACGTCCGACCATTTTGCCCGATTACCCAATGCTACGTCTGCGGTTGTTTTCCCCGTAAACCACAATGCATTGTTGGCATTGTTGCTATTATTGCTTCCAAATTCAAAAATTACATCTCCGGTACTGTTTTTGAATTGATACATAGTCCCGTTTGTAGCATGGTAAAAAGCTGTTTTAACATATACATAACCTGACAAAGCATTTGTAAATGTTTTGTTAACCGATCTGTTACCACCTTGACTTGCTTCACCAAATGTATCGCCGCTATTCAATGCAAAGCCCAAGACTTTTCCCGTAGCAGAGCTATTCGTAGAAGATACCTCCTGGATACGCACGGCGTGATTTCCACTCCATGCAGTGCCGGGAGGGTCTTCGGTAGATGCAGTTAAAACTGTTCCTAAGTCATACGCCTCAAAATCGGCGTTGTTCCACCAGGCGGTAGTCGGATCAACTCCTGCCGTGGCGTTAAAAGACAAGCCGGTTATGAAAACGGCTAAAGAAAGGGTGCTCAGTCCCTTTCGAAGTAAAATGTTTAATTTATTTTTCATTGTATATAATTTATTAAGTGATGTTACGCAATACTTTTTGTGCGTTGCAAGACGCCGGAAGGCGTTTGATTTGGATAACCTCGTGCAAGCCGCAGGCGCAGCTCGGAGTAGAAACTGCACTCTCTCCTGTCCGAACGGCGTAGCGGTTCAACCCGCTACGGGGTTGTAGAGACGCAATGCATTGCGTCTCTACCCCGAGCTGCGCTTCGCTTGCACGGGGTTATCCAAATCAGACGCCTTCCGGCGTCTTGCAATGCACAAATATACATCCTGCGTAACATCTGTTATTAAATAGTTTATTAAATAGTTTATTAATAGCTTATTAAATAATCATAGATAAAATATTATTCCTGACAAACCGGTTGCGCAATCAATTTTTTCGTTATAAACGTCCATAAAAAAAGCGCGTAAACCTTTGTAATTGGTTTACACGCTTTATACAGCAAAATCTTGCCGGTTTATTTTGTCAGGGTATTCTGTTTTGATTGTTTACCTGATTTTCCATATTATTTATTTTTTCTATGGTCGAAATCGGCGTTTCTACTCCATAGAAAAGTTCGTTTGCCTTATAACCCAAAAATTCGACATATTGAGTGATTAAATCATAAATGCGCCGTACATAATCCACATGAATTTCTCCCATGCGATTGAAACAAAGTGGTTCATGGTGGGCAATACGATTTCTGAATAATCGAATTCTGTCCAAATCGTCATAAATATCTTTTTGATTTAGACCGTGTGTTTTATTGGGAAATATCTGTAGAAGGGTTTTGCCTGAATTTTTGTAACAATTTCGCGAAAACATATATGTCCATATCCCAAAACTTAATGAAGCAACCAATTTGTCATGGGTATAATTATGATTGCTTGCCAATTTATCTCTTTCTTTAAATATGGCGTCTTTATAGTTGACAAGGAAACCGTTTTGAGATTGAGATATCAGCCAGTCATTATCAGCCAGTCGCATTGCATAGTGTTCATTGATGGCGTTTCTCAATACAACTTCAAGAACACTCAAAACGCCATAAAATTTTTGACAAAGCTTTATATTGTAACGATACAGTATCAATGCTCTGTTTTTATCGCCCATACAAGCTACCCTGTATTTTCCTATTCGCGGTACGGAAAAGGCTTTTTCATATACATCGTATTTCATTCAAAATGTTTTTTTCGATAAATTATTTGCAGGAATAATTAAAATGTTTTACCTTTGTGTCGTAATACCCTGTTGTCCCTGCATAGCATACTTCAGGGTTTTGTTTTTATACGATTTCCATTTATTATCTTTGCCTCATTTGTCGTTTTTTCAACTTTGTAAATATCTCTCACCGCCCAAAACGGGTTGTCGATGTGCAATGCCCACCAACATTCGAATATGTAGTCAATTCCACCGTATTTTTTCAGATAGCGGTATGCCTCCTGCCGGTTCATCTTGTACGACGTGGCAAACTCTTCGATGATGAATGTGACGAATCCTATTTTATTTTTCGTCTCGTTATCCAGAATATTTGTTTCCATATTTATCTAATTTATATGTGGAAACAAAAGTACATCTTTTTTATTATAAAACGTGTAAACCAATAAGTCAAAGAACGTATTTATCTAAATTTCAGTAGAGACGGGACATGTCCCGTCTCTACCGGCGGATTTTATTTCCGGTAAGTATTAAAAATCTTATCCGTCTTCACGCTGTTATCTTCATAAATCGTTTTGCGGATAATAATTCCCTGTGTATTTTCCGGTACGGGACGACCCAGCAGATCGAAGTGCGATACGGACTTAACGGCTTTGCTTGCGTTTACATCGCGAATAGCCGTTTCCTCCTTATTAACCAAACTCTTCAGTTCTCCCGTGTCGGCAAACCAGACAAATTCGGCGCCGTCGGTTTCTTCGGTATTGTCGGTAATATCTACCCCATTGACAAATACCTGGGGATAGGTTTCCGGATAAATAACCCCGTTGCCGCCGAGCGCTTCCAACAATTGAATCGTTGCGCCTTCGGTTGCTCCGTTGACGGTAATGTTCAGGATTCCTCCTATAATGGTAATATCGCTTTCCGCAGTGAGCTTGTTGTATCCGCCGTCGTCAAAACGGGTTACAGTAAGGTTGAGCGTTGTATTCACCAGACCGAAATTGTATGCGCTTGCCGCGCCGGAGAGCGTGGCGTCGCTGAGTTGTACATCGCCGGCAAAAACAGTTGAACGAGCTTCCAATGTACCTCCTGCATTTACATTTACGAGGGTACTGCCTATCGTTACGTTTCCGGTTTTCAATGTAGCGTCGGCTGCCACAGTAATGGTTGTAACCGAGTCTGCCACAGCGCCAAAGATTTCCAGCGTGCCACTATTCACACCGATGGTACCTTTATGCACTATGTTTCCGGTCAGCGTCCATGTGCCCAGACCGACTTTATTCAAATTAATGGAAGAGGTTGAAAACGTAGAGTCGTTCTTCTGGTACGAGCGAATAGTTCCGGCAAAAGTGGCGTCGGTATCTAATGCGCCCACATTATAGGATTGACTGCGACCGTCAACAAATCCGGATTCGAGGAAAGAAGCGGCAGTCCCGCTCAGTTCGCCGAAATCGATTGTTTGTTTGTCGGTTTCGTTGTAGTGACGCACCAGACGGATACTGTCGCCCAGATGCAGTTTGGCGTTGGCAAAGATGTTTGACGCTCCAAATCCTGCCAGACGGTTTCCTTCCACTCCATTAATGATATTTACTTGAGGAGTTCCGGCAGCAGTTCCGAAACTGCCCCTCCAGGCGTCGAACCATTCGGCTAAGGAATTGTTAAATCTTCCGATTTGGGTTTTTGTGATATTGATCACCGAAACGTTATCGATAGCAGGAGTATAAGCTTTTTCAAAAGATGCTGCAACAATATTCAGCGTCGAGCCTTCACCGGCGCCGGTGATCGGTTTGGAGAAAGTCTCGCTGAGTTCGATGTTCAATGTGGCGCCGTCGGCTACCTGAAATTTGGATGCACTGTTCGCGTGCCTGAGATTGACCACACCGGTGGTGCTCACGATGGCTCCGCCGGTTAAGCGGTTATCTGCGCCAAGCGTAGCGGGTGCAGATACCAACAGTTCGCCTGTCCCAATGATTTTATTGCCGTCAACGGCGTTGCTGAAATTATATCCTGCCGTCAAAATGCCTATTGAACTTTCGCCCAAATCCACCGTTCCGTTTACAGCTACGTCTTTAGGGGCGCTTGCATCCGAAAACA
>JAISFI010000143.1 GCA_031263685.1 Dysgonamonadaceae bacterium
ATTAACCTTATCGGTGTCAGTGAACAGGATATTACCGTTCCGCTGGGCATCCGAACTTCGGAAAAGGGCGAGATTGTACTGAATTTCTCCGGCATGGAAAGTTTCGGTGAGTCAACCGGCATTTATCTCTATGATACACAGTGTCCTAAAAGACTTATAGACTTAAAGACTCAACCGGAGTATGCCTTCGAGAAAACAGAGAATGATTTGTATCTTGAGAACCGACTTTCACTGGTGATTGGTAAAGCCTTGCAGCCGCTTGGTATCGAAACGGCTTCAGAATCATCTGCCATTCGTATCCTGAGCCTTTCTCCGCGCAAACTTAAAATTGTTTCGGAGTCCGGAAATGCTTTGGGCAATGTTCGGATAACGGATGTGTGGGGGCGGATTGTGCTGGATAATCCGGACGTATCTTCTTCAACTTATGAGTATCAGACGCCCGCGCCCGGCATTTACGTTATGCGGATTGGCGCAGAAGTAAAAAAAGTGGTAAGTATCCGGTAAAAACAAATAAAAAACAGAACATCATGAAAAGAAATTATAAAGTTTTCAGCAAAATAGTGGTTGTGAATATAATAGTGATGCTGCATGTCCTGACGCCGGCCTCTGCCGGCGTGGGACTGTATGGCAAGCAACAGCCCTCTACCTCTTCCACACAGATAAACGACACTAAACAAAGCCTGCTATCCTCTTCATCAGATGGTAGTATCGGTTTATTTGATACCTCCTCCCAATCCACCTTGACGGCAGCGCCCGGCGGCGTTGGCAACGGTCATGGGAGCCATGTTCCGGTAGCGGATGGTATTGGCATCCTGTTGCTGATGGCAGGTGGCTATCTTTTGAAGCGGAGGTCTTGAACTGTAATTTCTGTCTGAACTGCGATTAGAATGATTTTAATGAGAACTATGATTGTTTTTAAGAGCAAAAGAAAATCATAGCTTTCATTAAAATCATTCTAATCACAGTTCAGACAGATTTCGTTGCAACAAAGCCCTTTCTACACGTCATTGCGAAAACGATAGCCCATTCATGTTCGGAAGATTATTGAATGTAAATTAAAATAAAATCGAATTTTATTCGATTAATAGTGAAAATTTGTATTGTTTTTGTAATGAAAAATGCCAACTTTGCAAAATATAGTAGACAATAAAATAATTTAGACATGAAAAAGACCGTATTTGTATTAATGTCATTACTTATTTTGGCAAGTGGTATGCTTGGATGCGATAAGGAAGAGAAAGAAGAAACGCCTGATAATGCGTGTGGAATTATTAATATCAGCAATGATGAATATGTAACCATGCAGGCATCTCCTGAAAACGTATCTATAAATGCCGACAGTATCCATCTGATTATCGAAAACCACACAAAAGAAAACATAATATGTGATGCTGTATTTTCTCTGGACTATCATGATGGACAAACTTGGATTCCTGTAAATTTGAATATTTCATTTGAGGATATTGGATATATCCTTAAATCGGGTGAAAGTATGGAGCAGGTACTTGTTTTATTATTTCCTGAGTATAACATTGTGCGAGGTAAATATCGGGTAAAAAAACACATTACATTAACCGATAGTTCTACAAAGGAATATACTATATGTGCTGAATTTGAAATCTATTTTTGAAAGTAAATGAATCGGTAACATTTTACCGCGATAGAAATTCAAAAAGTAAAAAACCTATCTGTAAACCACAAATTTAAACGCCAACACCTCTTTCCCCGATTGCCATTGAAGAATACACAGTGTATTTTTCAGGCTGGAAGATAAGGGAAAAACCGCTGGTCCGTGATGAGTATATTGCTGTATCAACCTCCCCGAAGCATTATAAAGGCGGAGAATCCCCGTTTCACCGGATGCACAGTTTACCTGGATTTCCCGTTTAGCCCCATGGTAAAAAACAGGAGGACCGGCAGGCGGAACCTCATTTATCGTAGTATCGGGATCTTTTCTCAATAAAGCCTGAATCGTCAATGATGCCGGTTTAGCTTGTCCCGGCATGTCGGACGACTTGATCCATCCCAGTTCCGGATGATTTATCCATGCCGTAGACTGTCCCGACAAAGCGTTGTAGACAGAAAAACGCGAACTGACATCATACGGATAATCAATTTTATAGCCGATAAAAAATTTCCCTTTTACAGCCGGTCTTTGCGGCAATTCGACAAAAGATTCCGTTCCGTAAGACAGCGTAGTCTTGTTTCTGTCCGAAAATTGTCCGCCGGAATAATTGCTGTATTGTGGCCTGAAAACAACAGAATCTATCTTCGCTCCGGGTTTGCCCTGTTCATCGGCATTGAATACAAAAACCTTGACTGTTCCGCTATTAGTGAAAGGCGGATTCAGCAAAAAAGCGCCATACAACTCCTGATTTTGTTCACAATTAAATTCTTCTGCAAACTCTTTTATTTCCAATGAATTATGTCCGAATAAATGTCCCGATCCGGAAGCTAATCCTGTATTTTCGAGGCTGTCAATACCGGAGAAATCTATGTTGGATTGCTTTTCAAAAGGATTATTTATACAGGGATCCAGACCTTGCCAGGTCAACGCGCTTCCAATCTCGTCCGGATCCAGCCAGTATTTCAGTTGTTGGAAAGGATTGTCGGGATTGTATTCCCATCCTTTATGTAAAGATGAGAACTGATCGGATTTGTTGTCCGAACAGGTAGACTGTCCGCCGGTAAGTCCGCCAATAATCAAGTTCTGAGCGTCAAATAGCGGAGAACCGGACGAACCTTCATCGGTAGAGCCGGTATCCCATCCGGGAACATGCCAAAATACGTTATTGTCAAATATGCTTGCTGAAAAATTACCCAGCGAAAGGTTACGGTTGGTTTGTCCGAATTTTTTCACACTGAACTTCGGGTGATGAATATTTGTGTAAGGAGGCGCTCCAATGTTGCCGGAAACATTCCATCCGGCATAATATGGTTGATAATAGTGTGGGATAGAATTTTTTAACTCCAGCAAAGCAATGTCTGTCGGTTCTATTACAGCGCGCGCAGTGGCGCCTGCGACGGACATTTCTTCGACACCTTTCATCCTCGTATCGCAAACCGGACGATTGTAATTGAAAAAAGCAATAATAGTTCCAGCGACTTGCCGGTAATAATCCTCCGTTTTGCTCGTTATCGGTTTCTCCAAATTTAGACAGTGCATCGCCGTCAATAAATAGGGTGTCTCATCATTCCTTGTATTGTTGATGATAGAGCCGGTACATCCGACTGTTCCGTTGATGATAAGCAGAACAACAGCGTCTTTTTCTTTTGAGGTAGAAGTCGCCGCCGTACATAAAACATCCGGCATACAAGTGTATGTGCTTCCGGTCGGATCATTGCCTGGCTCTGCGCGCAGTACGCCACGATAATCGTGGTTGACTTCCGTGATTTTCAAGATGCCTTCAAAAGGGACATTCGCCGGCTCGCTGTATTCTACGATAATCTCGTCTCCTTTTACGGGAGCGACAGGCAGGAGATTATCTTCGGAATTATTTTCATGCGTAAAAGATCCCAGTATATGGCTGTAGTCTGAACTGTACAGGAATAATTTCCCTCCTTCAGGAATCTTATATTCGGAAAAAAGAACATTCATAGAATAGGCATCTTCGGAACGAATCCCAACCTGCCAGACTTTCGTTCCGTCTTCCAGCACATAATTTTTTCCCGATTTACCTCTTTCTATGGAAACATGGAATTTTTTCGCAAAACGGAAAGCGCCTCGCATATTGGATTCGTTGATTTTATCTTCTTCCAGCATTTCGTTCAGATCGAAAGAAGGCATCTCGATGAAAAAATCATTCAGTGCATCGTCCAGTGCATCATCTACTGTTGCATGCCTCA
>JAISFI010000155.1 GCA_031263685.1 Dysgonamonadaceae bacterium
ACATAAGCAGCAGCAATGGCTGTGTATATTGCCGGATTTTTTTTATTTTCCTTGATGGCTAATTTGAATTTTTCTTCAGCAGCGAGATTGTCGTTCTTTTTCAACAACAGTTTGCCTTCTCCTACCAGAGGAAGTCCGTATTTAGGATCGGTCGCCAGACTTTTTTCAAAATAATAGGCTGCGGAATCGTCCTGATTCAGCATCATATAGGTATCACCCAGATAATAACAGGCTTCGGCTGTAGTGGCCGATCGAATACCTTCCAGTAAAAAGGTTTTAGCGGTTTCGTACATTCCTGCTTCGTTCAATTCGATGCCTTTTTCTATCGACTCTGCAAAGACATTCCCTATCAGCAGGGAACAGGCAGAGGTAATCAAAAAATGTTTGTTTAACAGTTTCATTAGTTAATATGTTGAATTTGTAATTAATATCATGGGTTAATTTCCACCGATCGAATCCGTACTTCCTGAGTTGCAGGCACTAATCCCGATTTGAGGATGATGAACTGACCGCGCTGGCTACAGATAAAAGAAGTCAGTCCGGAAGACAATCCGCTTTTCGGATCGTTCAACAGAATGTAAACGTCGCGGGTCAGCGGGTAATCCTTTAAAGCGATATATGCCTGATAGGGCTTCCATGTGTTGTACACATTAGGGTGCTCCATCCGGCCAACGGCCATAACCGTTACTCTGTCATTGAATTTTTTACTGGTGCGGGTCGAATCGCTATCGCTTCCCACCCAGTTTACGCCAATAACTCCCATTGCATGAGGAGATTCGGCGACGTAATCAATCACGTCTTTATTTTTCTTTTCGGCATAAATGTTCTCCGACAAGGGAATTCCTCCGCAAATCGAATCTATGATATGACGAATAGTACCCGATTCTTTGTTGTCGAATACTACATTAATATCTCCCGTCAACGGAGATTTGGGGTTGATTTCTCTCCATTTGGAGATTTCTCCGGACAGTATTTTCTTCAGCATGGAAATACTGATGAGTGAATCCGGATTGGATTTGTTAATGATCAGTGCAATGGCGTCTGTGGCGATTTTCCATTCCTGCGGATACCTTTTTTTGTCGCTTAACAGTTTTTTTTCAGTTGCAGAAAAAGGTCTGGAAGCTACGACAAAACGTACGCTATCATCCAGCAAGAGTTGGACAGCTTCTTTTTCCGTTGTGTAAACAGGATCGATAGCAGCGAAAGGATAAATCATCTCAAACACATCCAGTTCGGCCTGAATGATTGGCTCGAAAGATTCGTCTACTGCAATCGGAATCATGCCGGTGGTTATCGTATCCCGCCACTTTCCGGTTGCCGGCTTGTTGTCTTTACAGGCGACAAGCAGTATACAGGCAACAAATACCCAACAGGATAACTTAATCATTTTCTTCATTCGTCTTCTCACCCATTGTCGATTTGATTTTCCGGATAGCCCGGTAAATCCGGAATATTCCGTATATCAAAAAAAGAATACCCAAAGGTAAACGAACGTTATCATTGAACGTTTCATTAAACCGGTCATTAAATTGTCCGCTCAGCAGTATACAGGCGACAGCCAAATATACCAGCGACATGACCGATTCAAAAATAAGTGCAAATGATAATTGCCCGTTAGCCTTTGGGTGTTTACTGTTCATCGTTCTCGTAACTTATCGATCCAGTTTGAAGCGCACCGATAATGAGAAGTATACGGGAACAGATTTACCGTTTTGCCGTCCGGGAATCCATCTTGGCATAGATTTTATCACGCGTATCGCTTCTTTATCAGTTGTAGGCGATAAGGAACGTTGTACGATAACATCCGTAATATGTCCATCAATACCTACCACAAAGCGCAGGGCTACACGTCCTTCAATTCCTTGCTCGGCATCTACTATCGGATAATTCAGATTGGCTTTTAAGTATTTCTGCAATTCTTCTTCTCCTCCGGGAAAATCAGGCATTATTTCCGCAAAATCGAAAACCGTCTGAACAACCTGTTCCGCAGTTACCTGCTCTACCTTATCCAGGGTATTCGGGTCTACAGCATCATCGTCGGTAGATCCTTCAATATCCTGGCTAAAAACGATAGCGTCCGATCTCGTTACTTCTTCCTGCGTTTTCATATCATCTTCATCGGTAGCATTCTTATCAATGACAGGCGCCGTGAACTTGATGGCCGCTTTCAACTTGGGCGGCGGCGGTGCGGCTTCCTGAACGATTTGTTGTTCGGCTTTGGGTGTTTCCAAATCGACAACAGACATTTTTACCGTTTCCGTGATAGCTTCATCCTCTTCTCCGGACATCAAGGCGGCCTTGATTTTAGCGCCGAACAACATCAGCAATACGGCCACCACCAGCACACAGAAAACAATAATCATTGCTTTAACATGGCGGTTGCCCGATGTTTTCCGCAGTTCGTAGGCGCCGTAACTTTTGTTTTTTCCTTCAAAAATCAGGTCAGTCCACGCATCCGAAGTTAAATTTATATCTTTTATCATATTGAGTGATAATTTTTAATTGTTATACAACTTAATTCGGAGCTGCTTCGGCAGCTTTTCCCTGTGTCAGATAATTTTTCAACAAGAAATCATCTACGTCGGAAAACTCTACAATAGCATATTTAGTAATATTACATACTAACATCTCGTCGAGAGCATCAACCATATTATTATAGGAGGCGTCGTCCATGGGTTTGATGACAATCACGGGCGCTTCTTTTGCTTTTTTTGCTTCTGCAGCTTGTATTTCAAAATCCTCTTCACTAATCTGGTTGTTTTTCTTGCGTTGCTTGAGTGCGTCAAGTTTCGCGATCATATCTGCGTTTCTGCCCAGGAGCATCTTACGCAAGCCGTTTGCAGTATAGTCGGATTCGATCAGCGAGGTATAATCTTCATAATTCGGCTCTCCGAAATAATAATACACCTTGTTGTCTTTTGCCAGCAATATGGTAATTGCTCTTTCCGGTGGAACTTTAGTCTGATCCTCCACCTTGGCGTCTTTATCCGGCATACTGAACTCCATTGTCTGCGGTTTACTCAGGCTTGTACAAAACATGAAAAAAGTAATCAGTAGCATATTCATGTCTACCATGGGGGTAAAATCCACCCGAAGCGATATCTTTTTCTGTTTGTTTTTTCCGCCTTTTTCGTGACCGCCGGTTTGTACTTCAGCCATAATTTATTCTGAGTTGTTTAAAAGTTAATGTTGTCCGGAAGCTTCTTCTCCTCCTGCTTTGAGACTGGTGATCAGTTTATACCTGTTAATGCTCAACTCCTGAAGTGAAGTCATCACATTTTTCACAATGGCATAAGGAGTAGAGGCGTCCGATTTGATAGCGACTTCCAAATCAGGGTTTATCGCACGCGCATTTTTAACCCATACCTTAAATTGGTTATTGATGCTGTCTGTGGGGATTCCGCCCAGACCAAGGATAACCTTGTCCTGTTCTTCTGTCTTCAATGCCAGAAACTCGTTCATCCTCTCAATAGGCGCTCCGAATGAAGGCAATAGAGAAAATGCGTATTTTTCTTCATTCGTGAATGTGATGGGGTTGCCCTCCTTTTTGTACTCATTACCTACCAATTCCAAGACTTTCCATCTGTCATCCTGTTTATCGAGCGACAGGAAAACACCGCCTTTAGGCTCTATCAACACCGTTAAGACGTTGATTTCCTGAACCTTTATCTCGGAAACAGATGCAGGAGTGGATACCTGTACCGGTTCTTTTTTAATGAAGGTAGATGTAAGCATAAAAAAGGTAAGCAAAAGCACAGTCACGTCACTCATCGCTGTCATATCGATGAATGTACTTTTCCTTTTGACCTTTACTTTCGGCATAATTTATTCAATGATTTAGATTAATTATGCGATTAGTTGTGCTTGGCCGCGTATGTTTGTACTAAGGAGAATCCCATTTCGTCGATGGCGTAAGTGATATTATCAATCTTACCGGTAAAGAAGCTGTAAGAAATGATGGCACATGCACCGGTGGCGATACCTAAAGCAGTATTTACAAGGGCTTCGGAGATACCGGCCGACAAGGCAACAGAGTCGGGAGCGCCGGCAGTAGCCAAAGCGGAGAACGAACGGATCATCCCGATTACAGTTCCCAACAACCCGAATAATGTTCCCAAGGTAGAAATAGTGGCGATAACCGGTAAGTTTTGTTCCATCGTTGGCAGTTCCAGTGCGGTAGCTTCTTCGATTTCTTTTTGGATGGATACTAATTTCTGGTCTTTGGCCAATGCTTCTTTCGTAGTTTCCATTTCTTCGTATTTCTTCAAACCGGCGCTGACTACAGCGGCAACAGAACCTTTTTGCTTGTTACATAACTCTTCGGCAGCTCTGATACTTCCGCTTTCCAATTGATGTTTTACATTGGCAACGAAGTTAATCAAATTGCCTGTTCCCCGCGCTTTAGAGATTGCAAAGAACCGCTCTACGCTTAATGTAAGGACAGTAAGTAACAGGGTCATGATCAATACGATCACAGGACCTCCCTTGTACACGATGCCGAGAAAATTTCCCGGAAGCGGGTGATTATTGGGATCATTGTCCATAAAGTTTGCCGGATTACCGAACACGAATAAGAAAAGAGATACTGCGATAGCGGCGCATAAAACGAGAACTATAGCTGCAGATACTCCGCGTGATTTACCTTTCACTCCATTTTGCTTTTTTGTTTCCATAGGTAACTGAATTTTTTGAATTGCGTGAATAATTAGATTGTTTATAATGTACTTAAAAATTGACCACAAAGGTGAGATATTTTTTTTGAAATAAAAAGAATTTCTCTGATTTTGTTCGGAAGTTATACGATAAAACCTGGAGAAATTCTTTGTTTTGAGAGTTTTTAATGTAATTTAATATTACTTGAGAGCAATTCCGATTTCAAATTTATACACATATTCGAGATCTAATAAACGGTATGCACGGTGCGATTTTTTTCATTGCCGTGTGGTTTATTTGATCTCATTTGATCTCAATGCAATTTTGTTTTATACAATCCGGAACTGTGAGGCTTGAGGGTTACTTGAAGTGACTGTTCGTACTTCCCGGTCTCTTCGCCCGACCACAGATTAAGAAACGCATGGCTGCCGGCAATTTCCAATGCCTCGAAATCAATCCGAACTTCTTTGGTTTCCGTAGCGCTCAGATTGAATACGGCTACATAACGCTCATTGTTATTGGTATTTTGCGAAGTGATCGCTAATACGTGATCCCGCAGAAAGAGTTGTTTTACGCCGGTACTTTCGCGGTGCATTTTCAAGACCTCCCGATTGGTCAGCAACGACAAGGTAAACGTATCGTTACCGGGCAAATCTCCGCCAAACATCAAAGGAGAACGGACAATCGTAAAAAAAGTCATCAGGGAATACTGTTCATCCTGCGTCAAGCGTGTCATTCGCTCTTTTCCGCGTTCACCGCGGATGGCGATTTTTCCGAGCGGAATCATGTCGCAATCCGGCCATGTGCCGGGCGCTATGTAGGGATACCAATCTTGAGCGATGTGCATCAGGTGAGCGAGATCTTTCCATTCATCCCACACATCGTTGACCATTCGCCACATATTGGCGTACGTACTCACATGCTGTGCAGCGTTGAGCGGTGTTTCACCAGGAGAAGTACTGAGCACTATCGGACGGCCTGTCGCGTCAATGGCTTTGCGAATCATCTCTATCTCGTCCTGATGATATATGGGAGCCGACAGATCGTCTATTTTAATAAAATCGACACCCCACGAGGCGTACAATTCCATGATGGAGTTATAGTAAGCCTGTGCGCCGGGTTTATCCCGTACGATGGTGAAATTATCCCGCAGCCACGCACACTGGTTTTCGGGACTGTAAATCCGGTCGGCAGTAATGCCGTCGGCGCCTTTTATCGGAAGTTTTCCGGCAACAGCTTCTTTCGGCACGCCACGCATGATGTGGATGCCGAATTTCAATCCTTTGGAATGTACATAATCGGCAAGCGGTTTGAATCCCTTGTTGCCTACTGCCGACGGAAAACGGTTGACGGCAGGGAGATAGCGTCCGTATTCGTCCATGACATAGCGCGGATCTGTCTGGTTGTAGCCACCGGCTTTATCGTTTTCGACAAACCAACGGATGTCAACAACGATATATTCCCATCCATACGCTTTCAAGTACTTGGCCATGTAGTCGGCATTGGCTTTTACTTCGTGCTCCTCGACGGTAGGTCCGTAGCAGTCCCAACTGTTCCAGCCCATGGGCGGCGTTTGCGCCCACGACCGAAAATCCGTTTGGGCATCAGTCATTCCGAACGAAAATATCCAGGATAAGATGAGTGATGCGAATGTCTTCGTTGTTATTATTGTCTTTGTTGTCATTGCTGTTGTTGATAAACTCTTACATAATCAATTTCGTAGGATAACGGGAAAGCAGCAACGTCGGGTGTTCCGCCGTTATCGCCGCCGATAGCCAGGTTCAGCAGGATATAGTGTGGCTGCTTAAAGGGATTGGCGTAGTTGCCGATAGCGCCGTTTTGCGTATCCTTCAACAAGGTTTCATTCAGCAATACATCATCCAGATACAGGCGGATGGCTTCCTCGTTCCAGTCCATTCGCCAAATATGGAATTTGTTCGCCCAATCGTTATCTTTCTCCAAAAACTGCGAAAAAGGAATCTTTTGACTGTCCCAATAAGCCTTGTTGGGTTCGTCTGTACCCCAGGCAACATTTGCCAAAATATGTGGAACGCCTTGGATACGGTAATATTCCATTATATCAATTTCGCCATTAGATGGCCAGGGCATGGTCTTTCCCAATGTCCAGATGGCTGGCCAGGAGCCGCCGCCGGTAGGGATTTTAGCGCGGACTTCCACGCGACCGTACTGAAATTCCATTTTTCCACGTGTGTTGACCGATGCGGAAGTATAATCGGCCTGTTTGCGACTGTTTCGCCAATTCTTTTCGCCCGGCTGGTAATGGGGATTTTTTACCTGCTCTTTACGCGCTTCAATGACTAACAGGCCGTTTTTGCAACAGGCGTTGTCTTCCTGATACCATTGTAACTCATGGTTACGGACAAATCCGTGTTCGTAGTTCCAGCGAGCAACGTCGAGTTTGCCTTCGTCATTAAATTCTTCACTCCAGATAAGTTTCCAATCTGCAGTCTGCTCATCAAATACCGTCAGATCCCATTCGTCCAGCCATTTCAACACGGGCAGACCATTTTCAAACAGGATAGGCAGCCAAATATAGCGACCATCGATAGGCTTTCGAGGCGTCCAGCGGTCGGCCAAAAAGATAAAAGCATCTTTTTTTCCGGGTACCGGCAGGATGTAAGTACTTTGGGAACGGAATGTCAAGTCGGCATCTGCACCGATACAGGGATTCGGATGTTGCGTCCAAGGCCCCCAGATATTGCTTGCCGTGTAGAGACGGGCAGCGTTAGGCGCCCAGCCCGTGCAACCGGAAGTGATTAGGAAGTAACGACCGTCTTTTTTGAAAATGGCCGGCGCTTCGTTGTGTCCCGCCGGGGCGATGCGCGTATATTTGCCCGTATAGCTCAAGTAATCGTCCGACAATTCGGCTACATGGAGGGTTAAGTTTTCTTCGGAAGCGTAGATATGATACGCTTTCCCGTCGTCGTCGACGAACAGGGTCATATCTCGCGCCATTTGCCCTGTTTTGAAGTCTCGACGAATAAACAGGCCATCGCTGACGGCCTTACGCCATTCATCTGTCCACTGTTTGGGAAAATCAGCGGGTTTGAGTGCTGACTGTTGCTGCTCTTCAGTCATTTCTACCGGCCAGCGACCGACATTTGGCCGACAGGATTTCAGGAATGTATAGGGGCCTGTCGCCCGGTCGGAAACAGCAATGCCTACCCGTGCGGCGGAATAGCCCTGTCCACTCAATTCCAAATGGAAATACATGACGAACTTTCCGGTCTTTTCGTTGTAAATCACCTTGGGACGTTCGATGATGCAACCTCCTCGAATTTCGCTTGTTGTGTCATTGGCGACAACCGACAATGCGACACCTTCATTCTTCCACCGGTATAAATCGTTCGAAGAGTAGCAGGTTACGCCTACCCAGGCGTTATTCGATCGCTCACCCTTGTGTTCGCCAAACCAGTAATAAGTATTTTCGTAGAAAAGGATTCCACCGCCGTGGGCGTTAATGTGATTTCCCTGATCATCCGGCCAGATAGCGCCGGGGACAATCACGTTGCCGGCCTGTGCCGTAAAAATCAGGCAAAAAATCAGGCAAAGAAACAAGTAGTGTACGATGTACTTTTTCATTTTATCAGGTGTATTTAAGTGTAATGACATAGAATGACTGTTTTTTTACGGTCAACGCCAGCGTATTACCGGTGAATGACTGCGTGTGCGTTTGCGGGACGATAACGTCCGGTTGTTCGAGTGTGTTTTCCGCATCTTTTTCGCCCGACAATACGGTTACTTCCGACGTGGGACTGAGTTTATATTTTTTACTCAAACCTTCTATCTGCAACTGGATATCCTTTGCTGTTTCGGAAACATTGACCAGCTTGACGGTGATCGTTCCTTTTGCTCGATCCGTCACCGCACTTGCAAACAAACCATCCGTTCCGGTGAGCGGAAGATTATCCATCAGCACAGGTAGCGTATGGGCGCCGGCGTTATGCATATATAATTGCTGGACGTAATAGTTGGGCGTTTTCACGCATCGGAGGTTATCCAGCCAAATCATGTCCGGCTTCCACTGCCAGGCGTCGACGTGGGCGAAGAGTGGCGCGTAGGTAGCCATGTGTACTACATCGGCGTTGCGTTCCAAGCCGGTCATGAAAGCGGCTTCGCACAATGCCGCTTCGAAATTGTTTTTCCTGTTTTTCGGGTGACAGGCATATTCTCCGGCAAAGACTTTGGGCGCTTTGCGGTCATAGCCATCGTAGCGAGTGGCTTGCGAGAGAAACCATTCCGGCGAACGATAGTAGTGTTCATCTACCAAATCTACTTTCAGACGTTTCATTTCCGGCCAGAGATAGTCAAATTCCTTTCCATCGGGCGAAGGTCCCGAACTGCCGATGATCTTTATTTCCGGATGACGAGCGCGCAGGGCTTTCACAAAAACCTCCAAGCGTTCAACATATTCCCGTCCCCACTGTTCATTTCCTACGGCCAGGAATTTGAGGTTGAAAGGCTCCGGATGCCCCATTGTTGCGCGGATATTGCCCCAATGGGAAGTTATGGAGCCGTTGGCAAATTCAATCAAGTCGAGTGCGTCCTGGATGTAGCAGTCGAGACTGTCGAGTGGAGCATGAGCTTTCGCATCGTTATTCTGATATTGGCAGGCTAATCCACAATTAATGACCGGCAACGGCTCTGCGCCCAAATCTTCAGATAAAAGAAAATATTCGTAAAAGCCCAGTCCATAACTCTGAAAATAATCGGGAAAGAAGCGGTATGTAAAGGTGTAATGCCAGCGATTGAGGTTTAACGGACGATTTTCGACAGGGCCTACTGTTTTCTTCCATTCGTAGCGGTCGGTCAATTCGGTACCTTCTACGATACACCCACCGGGGAAACGGAAAACGCCGGGTTTCAAGTCATGCAAAGCCTCTGCCAAGTCTTTGCGCAGTCCGTTTTCGCGCCCTTTCCACGTGTCGACGGGAAACAGGGAGAGATGTTCCAGGTCTAAAGCGCCTTCGGATGTAAGAAATATGCGCAACAAGGCGTGAGATTCTTCTTTTCCGGCTTTCAGTATCACTTCATATTTTTTCCATTCGCGCGCATCAATATGCAGTTCTTTTTTCTCGAAAATTTCGTTATGAGCGTCTATTAATTCTATACGGATTTTTTGCGGCGAAGCCTGTGGACTGCGCGCCCAGACAGAAAAACGGTATGTGGCATCTTTTTTCAGACCTATGCCGCGAAAACCTTCGTTTTCCAATCCGGTATGTTTCTCCCTGTGTCCGGCATGGTACAGGCGGACGTAATGCGGATTGCGTTCAAAAGGAGCGTCGTCGGTTCTAACTTCTACCTTTCCGAAAGTTTTCCAAGCCATCAGGGTTTGAGGAAACTCGAAAGAACGGTTTT
>JAISFI010000384.1 GCA_031263685.1 Dysgonamonadaceae bacterium
CGAGCTTTCATTTTCCAAATTTTCAAACAAACCAAAGCGGTCGGCATATCCATACTTTATGGCCAATTCATCAAGTTCTTTACCGTGCACTGCAATTGGAGCAGCTAAGCGATTATCGCCTTCATACTTTGACAGTTCTCTTTCAAAATCCTCAACTCTACCGGATAATTTCACCCCTGTGATTTCTTCAATTCTGTTGACAATTTCCGATAAATTGTCTTTGAAAGATATCGGAGAACTCCCTTTCGCAAATCCTTCCTGATTCTGTACAGCGTGCTGTATTTCGTGAACGAGTATTTCGTGCATTATTCCGGCGCTGTTCGGATCGTTTTTGTGATATTTGACCGTTATTTCTTTTTTTCGCGGATCGTATTCGCCATTTGAAACTTCGTCCTGCCTGTCCCAGAAATCCAGATCAAGCACATTAACCTTCACTCCCTTCAGTTCGGGATATGCTTTCAAAAAATCGGCATCAGCAACCAGATCCTCCAGCTGTCCGACAAAATTACCATCTCCCCATGTTTTTATATCGCTTACCTTAAAATCAGGTATTTCGTAGCGCCATTTTCCGTCCGCTCCGCGCTCCCAGCCGGTAGCAAACTTGATGGCTTTGGCTTCTTTTCCTGCAGTTTCCATTTCGCGCGCCACGTCCAGGTTATCCATGCGGGTGGTCGCCTCTTCGGTTTTGTCGAGGTTTGCGGCTCCCTTTTCGCCGGTGAACTGGTAGCGGGTGTCGGAAGTCTTTGAGGTCTCTAAGGACTTTGGGGACTGGGGGATGGGTATTGGTTTGCCGGAGAGAATGTCTGCGGTTGCGCCGTCTACGAACTGTTCGAGGGTCAGGTTTTGTATTTGATCCGGCGTCAGATTGCGGATGCCCAGTTTGGAGCCGATCCATTCCAGTACTTCGTTTAGCCAGGCTTGCAGTTTTTCGCCCAGGCCCTTTTCGTGGAATGTTGATTCGCCCCTGTTGCCGTACAGTCTTGCGAGGACTTCATCTGCAATTTCTCTGTCCGTGGCGTTTTCTTTCAGGCCGAAGGAGGCGGGATTGTTTTTTGCCCGGACGAACAGGTCGCTCTGTTTTGCCAGTTCGATACCTTTTTCCCACAGTTCCGGATTGTTTTTTTCTACAAAGCTGTTCCATAGATGACCGAACTCGTGTATGGGGGTGTTGGCGTTCATTTTGTCCGGATCGAGGTAGATTTCTCCTTCGGGGGTTACAAAGCCGTAAACCTCGCCTTTTGGAGTGGACATGAAACGGATATTATCGTAATCGCCTTCTGTCATGCCGCCGAACTTTTTCCATATGCGTGGTACCTGAACCTTATTAATCCTGTCCGGAAGATACGAAGATATTCCTTTGACGTCCTCATCCGAAAAATCGATAAGCGCCTGATACATTTCCACGGACAAGCCCTGTCCCCTGTGTCTGGCGTCTATTTTCACGTTTTCAACGGAAATGTAACCTTTTGGAACATCCTTGTTATCCAGCGTACCGTACAGTTCTCCGACTTTCGCTCCATTGCTTTTGTCCCAGAGAGCCACGGAATAATGCTGTTTGTCGCCATGGGAGAGGGAAATAAAATAACTGTCATTTTCCCATGCTATTTGCCGTCCGTTTTCATCGGTGCGCAATATTTTTCTGTCTTTGTTTTTTACGCTCCCGTTCAGCGCCCTCATCAGCCTTTCCGCGCCCTCTTTCCCGAAATACTTTTCCAGATACTCGCGCATCCGGGCTTTGTCGGTAATTACTTCTTTTGCCAGGCCGGTCTGTTTCAGGCGTTCGATGAGGGGTTTTAATTTTGTTTCCGGGATAGGGTTGGGCTTTTCGGTTGTTTGATGGAATGGCGTGGGGGTGTCTGCAGGAGGGGTGTCTGCGGTTGATTCCGGGGTGTTGCTGTTTGTTTTTGATTCTTCAAAGGCCTGCTGCCGGGCGGCCAGGTCGTTTTGCTGATTTCTTGCTTCGCGGTATTCTTTGTAGAAGCCGATTGACTTGTTGATGTTTTCAATTTCTTTCTGGATGTTTGCCGCTTTGGCCATGTTTGTTTCTCTTTCGAGTTTTTCTTCAAGGGATGCGCGTTTTTTTTCGAGTCCCCTGATGGAGCGCGCTGCCTGTTCGATGGCGAACTGTTCGCCTGCTGCAGATTCTGCGTACTGCAATTGCTGTTCGGCGGTCAGGTTTTCAACATCGATTTCTCCCTTTTTGTTGCGTGGAAAATTAATGAATGGATCCGGTTTGGCTTCCGTCTGCGAATTTTCCGGCGCGTTTGCTTGCATTTGGGGGTTTTCTGTGTTATCTTTGTCGACAGAAGTTCCGGCTGTATTATCCGCTTCGGTAGATTGTCCCGTTGATGCCGGGCTGGAGGCTTCCGCTCCGGGCACCATATCAGGACGCTGATATAACAATTTACCATTTCTTATAAAACCTCTCATTCGTGGGAGGTTTTCTATGTGATTACTGACCACTACCTCTAATCCGTCTTTGCTAACTGTGACGGATGTAAAGAATTTGATTCTTTCTTCTCCGTATTTAAATGTCTTAACAAACAAATAGCTGCTTGGACGTTCGGTTGTTTGTCCTTCTATCGCTTCGCTCGGCACTTCAATAACCACGTCGGGGTTCGTAAGCGTCGGTTTAATCATGCCAAATTCTTTTTGCCTGCCCGCCTTTATTATTTTACGGTACTGGTTATCGCCCATTTTGACTTCGCCTACGGGCGTTTTTACTTTTCCATCCTCTCCAAATTCAGCTTCCCAGTTTTCGGGGGTTAATTCCAGTTGCGGAGCTTCGAGGGCGTTTTCTTCCATTTGCCGGATAAGATCTTCGGGAGTGGCTTCCGTCTGCGCCTCCTGCGCTTCGGTTTCGGTTTTTGATTTCGTCTCGGACAAATATTTTTTAGCTACGGACGGAGATATTACGATCTCCTGTTCACCTGTATTTCCGAGAATTATTTCGCCTTTTCGGGCAAGTTCCAGAAAGTCGTTTATTGGAATCCTGAATATACCCGTTATTTCTCTGTCCGAGTAGGTGTAGCCGTCACCCACCTGTGAATTTGATGCGGTGGGAACACCTTTTCCTCCACCGTTTGTAAGCGACGTGTCATACAGTTCCTGCCTTCCCGACACAGACTCTCCCTCTTTTATGAGATGCTGCATATCGGAAGCTCCCCTGCGAAGCACCACATTCCCTTCATTATCTATTTCGAGAGTAGACGTGCCGGCTCCTCTGAAATCGCCATCCCATGTTCCGTCTATGATGGCGTTCCCTGCAGTCGAGTGAATATCCGAAGATATTCGGTTCAGTTCCGAAAGTATATCACGCCCCGTTTGCTGCAGATCCCTTGACGGAGGCTGTTGAGAGGGGGAAGTATTTAAAGTCTTTGAGGACTTTTGTGATCTTTGCTGCAGTTCGGTTTCGAGTTTTGAGCGCAGGTCTATCATGCGATCCGAGAGATTGCCGTTTAACGCTCCGGATGTTAGCGACTGATTGAGGTTGTCGATGGCTGTTTCGATTTCCTCGTCGCGCATGGAGGAGAGGAAGTCCTGCTCGGACTGGACGAGCCTTGGCTCTACTTCCTGCTGAGCGCCCGAATCGTTTATGCCGATGTATTTTCCGTTTTCCGAAATGCCCTGAAGCTGGATGCCTGCGGCCATCCCGGAGGCGGGATCAATATAATAAACCATATCCCCCGGCTGGAAGTCCTGCGAGGCCAGTGCGTTTTCGTTTTCTTCGTCTGCTACTATGCTTTCGATTACGGGGGTGGCTATCTGTTTGACGGCTTCGTCGCGCGGTATGTTTTCCGTGACGTTTCCGGCCATTTCGATAGGCGCTACCTGTGTTTCGCCGTTTTCGTCCCTGTAGTAAAATTCGCTTTCGGAGAGTTCTCTGTTGATTGTGCCGTCTTCGTTCGGGACGATTCCTTTTATTACCTGTACCTGCGTCGCGTTTATTCCCGTGCCGAGGGTTACGGTCATCAGCGTGCCGGATGTTTCGTTCAGATTACTGTCTACTTCTTTTATTATGTTTCTGGCGGCCGTGTCGGAACGGGTTTTTTTGTCTGTATTTTTTTGCTGCCTGGCGTCGGAGGCGAGGGCGTATTCGATGATGGATTTTTTTTGATCGACGGTGAGTTCGCCGTCGACGAGGGTGTTATTTATTAGACTTGTGATGGTTGATTCGTCTCCGGAACTTAATGTTTTGTCGATGTAATCTTTTAATTCCCGGGATTCGCCGGGAAGCTGTTTGTCCAGGTTGATGCCTGCTTTGTTGTACTCTTTGTTTATCCGGGCATT
>JAISFI010000400.1 GCA_031263685.1 Dysgonamonadaceae bacterium
GGATGGCGTAACCCTGACCGGGCTTTATGGGAAATTTACGTTAGTAAATACTTGGGTTGGCAATTACAGCTTTCATTCCGGCGTACGTACGGCGAATAACGTTTACAAACAAAATGAACCACGGAAAAAAACTTTCAGGCAATACGACCCGCAGAAAAAATATGTAGCCTTGATTATGATTGAAAGCGGCGATGCACCTTGCTATTTCTTATACGATGGGTTTTTCCCTCGGCAATGGAGCCAGCCCGAACGGGGTGAAGTGGCAATTAGTTATGGCCTTTCGCCCTCGTTACGCATGTTAATACCCGGAGTACTGCAGCATATCTATGACACGCAAACAGCTAACGATTATTTTTTCTGTTCTATTTCGGGTGTGGGCTATTGTTATCCTTTCCGAGGCTATGCTGACAATACCACCTCGCCTGTGCAAAGCAAAGCCGACTATTTCGAAATGACAGGCAAAAATATGCAGTTGCTCGACATGGATATGCTGGGCATATATACGCACCCCGATTCCAAATGGAAGGCTTCCGACCGTGATATAGCCGACAAATACATCTTCCCGACACCGGGCTTGAAGTCGATTATTTCCGGTATGCACCGCGTGGGTTATACTGCTGCCGATGGCAATGAAATCAAAGGCTCGGCTACAGTGCATCACACGCTTACCTTCTGGCCTACGGCAGCAAATTACACTTGGAATGACACTGGGCAAGATGCAGAAGCTGTCCGGTTTATGGAAAATGAAATCAAAACTTACGGCGCGGGCGGCAACTTTATTCAGGCCATGTTCTACAGTTGGATGTATGGCCCCCGCCGCCTCAAACAATTAAAAGAATTGATGGAGCCGCAAGGCTACGAATTTGTCACGCTTGACGAATTTGATTATTTGTATCGATCGGTGAATTAACAATAGCAAATATGAGAAAGCAGCTTGTAATTTTAATGCTTGTATGGTGTGCCGGCCTTGTATCCTGCGAGAATGCAAAAAGCCTCATAGATTATGTCAATCTGAATATCGGGTCGGTGCATAGCCGGTGGTTTTTTGAAGACGGCCATACCTCTATTGAAGGAGGATTCCCGGCAGAATATACGGAGTCACAGGCTCAAAAAGGCATACTGCCACTGAAGGAATTGAAGTGCATTATTTGCCCTCACTATAAAAACAGGGCTGATGGGCAGCCGGGACGCGAAATCCTGCTTGTGTATGAAGGGGTAAAAGCATTGAACAATATCCGGCTGGATATTATTTCGGCTTCCGGCTCCGAAACGCTTCAGCTGAAGCCAGCAGGCTCGGATACGATTCCTGTTCTGCTGCCATCGTCTGTGGGCGTTTTCAGAGACGAGGAAGTGCACGTCATTTTCACGGCAGGGAAAATAAAAACGTCGTGTACGTGCACCGTTCCTGCTATGCGCCACTGGAAAGTCTATATTTATCCTCATTCGCATGTAGATATAGGATATACGAACACGCAGGCAAATGTCGAAATCATTCACAAGAGAAATTTGGTCAACGGAATGAAACTGGCAAAAGAAACGACGCACTACCCACAAGATGCCCGTTACCTTTGGAATCCGGAGGTTATGTGGCCTGTCGAAAGATACCTGAACAGCGCGACACCCGAAGAGCAGGCGGAACTGCTGGATGCCATCAGGAAAGGTTATATTTGCATGGACGCCGGATACGTACACATCAATACGAGTGCAAGCAGCGGCGAAGAGTTGTTTGAGCTTTTACGGTACGGCAAATCTTTGGAGAAGCCTACCGGGCAAAAAATCGAGACACTTGTGCAGGTTGACATTCCTGGCCTTTCGTGGGGGGTTATTCCCGTAGCGGCACAACTGCATATCCCATATTGCCTGTCGCTTTTCAACGGATACGGTAGAGTGGGTAATGCGCCGGATTTCACTCTCAAGCCATTCTGGTGGCTGGCTCCGGATGGAAAATCGAAGGTACTGTTTCTTCAACCCGGCTCGTACAATCCGGGCGCGTTATTGAAAGGTAAAAATTATTGGCCGCAAATGGCTGGGCAAACTGACCCGTCCAAATTATTACAGATTGTAAAGACAGACAATCCAAGAGCTGATTTCATAGACCGCTATCTGGATGAAAAATTGCCTGAATTGGAAAAATCCGGCGATTATCCGTATGATATTTTCCCCATGTCGTGGGCGATGGCAGACAACACGCCGATTGACGCCGATCTGCCCGAGGCCGTGAAAAGCTGGAATGAAGAATTTGCCTATCCACACCTGATTATCTGCAGTGCTACGCAAATGATGAAAGCTTTCGACGAACAGTACGGCAATATTATTCCTGTTTTAAGCGGCGATTATACGGAATATTGGACGGACGGACTGGGAACGAGCGCCAAACATGCGGCGATGAACCGGACGGTGAAGGAACGTCTAGTACAGACGGAGACGCTGTGGAGCATGCTGAATCCCTTCAAGCCGTTTCCACGCCGGGATATGGACGAAGCCTGGCGGAATGTTATTCTGGGAACGGAACATACCTGGGCGTTTATGGATCCCGGCAGGCAGCCAATAAGCGACGACATCTTGAACACCAAACTGGGTTATTTTGAGGAAGCCGGGCGCAGAAGCTACGAGTTGCTATCGAAAATATTCCCTCCGACGTCCGGAACGAATCATGCGACTTTCGCCGTATTCAATACACATTCCTGGACACATGGTGGCCTTGTCATACTGGCAGCGGAACAAAGCAGAGGCTACTACAGCGTGACAGACCTTGAAACCGGAACTGCGGCGCTTTCACAACGCTTATCAACTGGTGAGTTTGTATTTATGGCCGAAGATGTTCCGGCGCTGGGATGCAAAAAATACAGACTGCAAACGAACAGGAATAAAACAAAAGGTTCGTTTGTCAATGGAAATACGCTGGACAACGGTATCATTAAAGCAACAGTAGATGAACTGACCGGAGACGTAGTAAGTTGCATTTATGGAGGAAAGGAATTTGTCGATTTGAAAAATGTGAGTGCCCTAAACAGCTATCGTTACCTGAAGGGAGAAGATTCTCCCGGCAGGGCGTCGAAAGCGGTCAATAACCGAATATCCGTAAAAGAAGACGGTCCTGTACTGGCCACATTGTCGGTGACCTCAGATGCCGAGGGCTGCACTGGACTAACCCGTGAAATATCGGTAATAGCGGGACAGGCGTACATCGAACTGAACAATACGGTAGATAAAATGGCCGTAACGGAAAAGGAAGGCATTCATTTCGGTTTCGCATTTGACATTCCCGATGCCGTAACCATGGTAGATATTCCATGGGGCGTTATGGAACTGGAAAAAGACCAACTCGAAGCCGGGAACAGGAACTGGATTACATTCCAGCAATGGTTGAACATCTCGAATGAAGAAAAGGCAGTAACATGGTGCTCGTTAGATGCCTGTCTTTTTGAAAGCGGCGATATGACGGCAAACATCCTGGGAGACGCTACCGGTTCTCCAAAATGGATACGCCACTTGAAACCGAACGCCACCATCTATTCGTGGGCATTAAATAATCACTGGTATACGAATTTCCGATTGTCACAGGATGACAAAGTCACATTCCGCTATCGTATACTGCCGCAAAACGGCAAGCACGAAATGGCGACAGCCAACCGGTTCGGCATGGAGCAAATTCAACCGCTACTGGCGTTCCCGGTAGATGAAACCTTTCATTTTACGCCCAATCTGTCTGTCAAATCCGACGCTTCAGTAATCGTATCGGTTATCAAAACAGTGGATGATGGAAAGTCAAGCATCATCAGGCTACGGTCTGTCTCGGATGTAAATCAGGATGTCGTTTTGGAATGGAAATCTCAACAACCGAAAGCCTTGCTTCGCTGTCATTACGGGGAAGAAAAGGAAGGAGCAAGTGCGGTCAGCGGCAAGGTAACCGTGCCGGCAAATGGTTTCGTAACGTTGAGAGCTGAATGGTAACGAAAACAAGAATATTACAGATTAAATAAAAAAATCAGCATGAAAAAGCGATTTGTAATCTTAATGCTTGCATGGTGTATTGGCCTTGTATCCTGCGAGAAAGCCAAAAGTCCCATAGATTATGTCAACCCGAACATCGGGTCGGTGCATAGCCGGTGGTTTTTTTACACGCCGGCGGCGGAGCCGTTTGGCATGGCGAAACTCGGCGCTTCCACCAAC
>JAISFI010000056.1 GCA_031263685.1 Dysgonamonadaceae bacterium
AGAAGCGGGATACATGAGTATCCAGTCCACAAAGCCCCAAACGCTTGCATTTGCATTATCGGATTCGCCGGTTGGTTTAGCCGCGTGGATTTTTGAGAAATTTCATTCGTGGGGAGACTGGCAGTCATGCCTTTCTTATGAGGACGTAATCACCAACATCATGATTTACTGGCTGACAAACAGCATCTATACCTCATGCCGGATTTATCATGAAAACAACTGTAACCTGACGCCTGTTGGCGATATAAAGGTTCTGACCGGCGTTTCTCTTTTCTCGAAAGACATTAATTTGCCGTCAAAATCATGGATAGAAAAACACTTCAACCTGGTTCATTTTTCGCACATCGAGAGCGGCGGACATTTTACAGCAATGGAAAATCCGGGTGCATATTGCGAGGATTTCGTGAAGTTTGCACACGAACGGCTTCGTTGGCGATAGATTTCTGATATTGTTTGCATTGATTGGCTGAACTGCAACCCTGATGCTGCATGGAATAACACATACGATCCATGCAGCAAAGTGAATGATGGTAAATTAGTGTTTCCTTGCCTGCTGCCGGATACCTAAAATGAGTGTCCTGTCATATTTACAGCATAACACATATGACAGGACACCCATTTCGTGTTGCAGGCACGAGGCTGTGTCAAAAGCTTCACTTCGTCATTGCGAGGTCGAAGACCGAAGCAATCCAGTTTATTAACTTATGGATTGCTTCGCTTCGCTCGCAATGACGAAATGGGGCTTTTGACACAGCCTCTTTCGCTTCTGTAAATTATCTGGATTGCTTCAAGCTATCGCTTTCGCAATGACGATGCTCTATGCCCGTCATTGCGAGGCGCTTGCGGCGAAGCAATATATAAAACGCAAAACTATCCTGCGCACAATATAGATGCAAAAATATTGTAAACCGTAGAATTAAGTAACCTGAGTTCGGTATAAGGATAGCCCGTTAGGGCTTATATCTCAATAGAAAAATGGTTCAAATCACAACGAAAACCTCGTAGAGGTTTCATCAATGAATGTCCTGACGGACATTTGGAAATGTTTTAAAACGGCTTTCTATTGATATAGAAGCCCTAACGGGCTATCCTTATACCGAACTCAGGTAAGTAAGAGCTATGAATTTTGCACGGTTTAAAATTTACTTGGTCAGTAGTGATGAAAAATTTAGAGAAAAGTAAGCAAATGAGAAAAAAGTAATATCTTTACAGCGCAAAAATATAAAGAAATGAGCAGGGAAGCATGGGAAATACGCATAAAAAAGTTAGAAAAACAGTTGTCCGTCCAATCACAGTTCATGAATTGTTTCAAAAATATTTTTTCAACATGAAAAATAAAAACATATTATTCATTCTTTTGGTGCTTTGCATTGTGTTGTCAAACAATAGTTGCAGAAAAAATCAAGAAAAAACAGAAGAAGTCCCAATTATATCCGGAGATCTAATCAGTGTAGATGTGAATGTAGGCATGAAAGAGTATTTTAAGAGAGTTGGGTTTGAAGATGAAAACATCTCAACGAAACTTGTTCCGTTGGAAACCAATGACGAGTTTCTGTATGCCGGTTTGCTGGAAGCTTTTACGGACAGTATTATTATATTTCGCAATTTTCACGGTAAGGGCGGTAATATTCTTATCTTCGGCGGACAGGGGAACGCACTAAGAAAACTCAGTCCGGGACAGAGTGGAGAAGAATATATAATGGCGCTTAAAGTTGTATATGACGATAATAATAAAGAAATTTTTGTAAACGATTTGTATTCCTGCAAAATTAAAGTGTATGGTTTGGATGGAGAATTTAAGCGTGCTTTACCTTATCAAGGAAAGGTAGAATATCATGAAATTTTGAATTTCGATAACGAATCTTTGATTTGTTATACACACGATGACATTAAAAATCCGGTATTCCTGATTTCCCGGCAAACGGGCGAAAAACTGCAAGATATTATTATTCCTTACAAGAAAAGACTTACTATCAATCAGATCCTTCCGAATGGGTCGATTGCGAGTACGACGCTGTCATTATTAAAAACCCATGATGGAATCATCATCAGCGAACCTTCTTCGGATACGATTTATCATCTGTCATCCGAAGGCGCAGTTTTGCGTCCTATCCTGTATCGGACACCTCCTATACAAACGATGGACATCCCTGTGTTTGTATCGCCCATTACATTCATCGACTCGGCCTTGTTTGTCCGTATAATAAAAAAAGAAGATGAAAATGTCCGTACGGTTGGTTTTTTAATGTGCGATTATAAAGACAGAGGAATATATCAGTGTATACGAACAGGTCTTCCGATGACAAATTTTGGAATACCTCCTTTTGTCATACATGAAACCAAACAAAATGTGTTTTTGAATCCTATATCTGCTGATTATCTGACAGAGAGGTACAAATCAAACAAATTAACCGGAAATGCGAAAGAAATAGCATCGCGCCTGAAAGACGACGACAATGAAGTAATGGCTATTTTTACAATACAAAAATAAAATTATGAAAGAACGCAGCCAAGTCGAACTACATCATTTCTCAAAAATTTTTTTAATAGAAAAAAATGAATACCTTTGCGCTTCGATAATACAATACAAAATCTAAAATTAATTAAACGTATTTTTATGAGAAATTCAGGAATTTTATTCATTGCCCTTAGCTGTTTCATCCTTATTGGATGCAAAAAAACCGCAAACGTTGTAAACAATGACTTTACACTCGATTCTATCAAAGAAACCGCAAATTATCATTTATTTAACGACACGACAAAGCCTTATTGCGATCTGCAAATCAAGTTTGTATACCCTGCCACTTGCACCGATTCCAGCAAGTTACAAGCCTTACAAACCATCTTCATCACCAAATTTTTCGACAATAGTTTCGCAGGAAAAACGCCGAAAGAAGCTGTTGAAACGTACAAAAAACAGTACATTGAAAACTATAAACTGCTGGAAACAGAAGAAGATAATAACCCGTCGGCATACACGATAGACTCGCATATCGACGAATCTCAATCGTCTTTTTCCTACTACGAAATCTTGGAAAACCGGATCTTCTTCAATCAAGACGGCCTCTTGAGCTTCTCCACATTTTCCGAAAATTTTACAGGAGGAGCACATGGAACACACTTGTGTTACGGTTACACCATTGATTTGAATACCGGTAATCTACTCGCTGAAACCGATATTTTCTGCGAAAATTATTCCAGCGCCATCGCCAATGCCATTGTGTATAAGATCATGCAGGCAAATAACTTGTCCGATCCCAAAGAATTGGAAAATATCGGTTATACGGATATCAAAGACATCGCTCCAAACGGAAATTTCCTAATCAATGATAAAGGAATCACCTATATATTTAATGAGTACGACATCGCGCCGTATGTAATGGGACAGACGGAAGTCTTTTTGCCCTACAACGAAATCAATCTCTATATCAACAAAGAAGGGCCTTTAGCTAAATTGGCATTTTGATGGAGCTTATCAAAAAATATTTTCCGGAAATAACAACGATACAGGAAAAACAGTTTGCCGAACTATACAACTTGTATATAGACTGGAACAGTAAAATCAATGTTATTTCCCGGAAAGATATTGAAAATTTGTACGAACATCACGTACTCCATTCGTTGGGAATCTCGAAAGTAATCCGCTTCAAGGCCGGCTCTTCCATCATGGACGTCGGCACGGGAGGCGGATTTCCGGGTATTCCCCTGGCTATCTTGTTTCCCGATGTTTCCTTTCATTTAATCGACAGCATCGGCAAAAAAATTACAGTCGCCAAAGCTGTTGCAGATGCTATCGGCCTGCAAAATACATCTTTTCGACACGGACGGGCAGAGGAAGAAAAAGGCTTTTTTGATTTTGTAGTCAGTCGGGCAGTTATGCCGCTGGAAAATTTAGTGAAAACTGTCAAAAAAAATATCGCAAAAAAACAACAAAATGCTTTGCCTAACGGAATCATCTGTCTGAAAGGAGGAGAATTAGAGCGAGAAATCCTGCCATTCAGAAATATCGCTCTTACTTATCCCCTGGAAACATATTTCTCGGAAGACTATTTCTCTGCAAAAAAAGCAGTTTATATTCCGTTGGCATGATATTTTTGCATGCTTTGCGTTTCTGTCCAGCCGTTTAATTCTTTGTTCTTTATTCTCATGAAAATTAAAATATTTGTATTCAATATCATCAGTGTCAACACATTTATTTTGTACGATGACACGCATGAAGCGGTTATCATTGACTGCGGTTGTCTCAAAGCAGACGAACAAACGGCATTAACCGATTTTATCAAAGACAACAAGCTGATCGTCAAGCATTTGTTAAACACACACTTGCACATGGATCACGCTTTCGGCAACACTTTTGCTGCCCAAACGTTTGGATTACAACCCGAAGGAAACCGTCTGGATGAGACGGAGTTGCCGCCACTGCAACAGCAAGCGGCTCGCTTCGGCATTCAGATCAATGATCCTGCCATCCCTTTTGGAAGTTATCTGGATGATGGAGATACAGTTTCTTTCGGTCTCAACACATTACATTGCCTCCATGTACCTGGACATTCCCCCGGAAGCCTCGCCTTCTATTCTCCGGAAGCTGCCTGCGTTTTTTCCGGCGACGTATTGTTTCAAGGAAGTATCGGACGGACTGATTTATGGGGTGGCGATTTCAACACCTTGATCGCCGGTATCCGAAACAAATTGCTGACACTGCCGGATCACACCACGGTTTATCCGGGACACGGGTCTCCTACAACTATCGGAGAAGAAAAAAGATTCAACCGGTATTTAAGATAATTGATCAACATAAAATAAAAAGGTAAGCTAAAAAGGGTAAAAATAAATTTGCGATACCCAAAGGAAACGCTTACTTTTGTATGCTCATTCATCGAACAAATATAAATTTTAATATTACAAATGACAACAGAAAAATTTGCCAACCGTCACATTGGCATTACAAAAGAAGATACGGAACAAATGCTCCGGAAAATCGGAGTTTCTTCCGTAGAACAATTAATTGACGAAACAATTCCTCAGGATATCCGGTTAAAAGAAACTGTTAATCTGCCGGAAGCCATGACGGAACGGGAATATGCGGAACATATCGCCGAATTAGCTTCCAAAAACGAAATCTTCACCAGCTATATTGGCATGGGATGGTACGACACAATTATTCCTGCTCCTATTCTCCGCAATGTTTTTGAAAATCCGGTATGGTATACCTCTTACACTCCGTATCAGGCGGAAATCTCGCAGGGCCGACTGGAGGCTTTGCTAAACTTCCAAACTCTGATAAGCGATTTGACAGCTCTGCCGCTCTCTAACTGTTCGCTGCTGGATGAAGGCACCGCCGCCGCCGAAGCTGCCAACATGATGTTCAACGCAAGAAGCAGGGAACAGCTAAAAAACAACTGCCACGAACTGTTTGTTGACGAAAGAGTCTTCGAGAGCACATGGAATGTCATTCGGACAGTCGTTACTCCCTTAGGCATCACCGCCGTTCGAGGAGATTATCAAACATTTTCGTTTACGGCAAATACATTCGGCGCCATCCTCCAATATCCCGACGCCAATGGAAACATAAACGATTACACTGCATTTACCCAACAAGCCGCCCAACACGGTATCAAAGTTGCCGTTGCCGCAGACATCCTGAGTTTAGCCCTCCTGACGCCTCCCGGAGAATGGGGCGCCGACATCGTCTTCGGCAGTTCGCAACGCCTGGGGATACCGATGTATTTCGGAGGCCCGTCTGCCGGATACCTGGCCGTCAAGGAGGAATACAAACGCATCATACCGGGACGCATTATCGGCATATCCAAAGACGCTTCCGGTAAACCGGCCTTACGAATGGCTCTCCAAACACGCGAACAGCATATCAAACGCGAAAAAGCGACGTCCAATATCTGTACGGCACAAGCGCTATTGGCCAGTATGGCAGGTTTCTATGCCGTTTATCATGGCCCGGAAGGCATCAAAAACATCGCCGAACGGATACACGCATACGCCGGATTCCTCTCGGCAAAACTGAACGCATGGGGATATCAACAACTCAATGAGAACTTTTTCGATACCTTGAAAATCCGTCTGCCGGAAAATGTTTCCGTACAGTCTGTACAGGAAACAGCATTGGAATGTAAAGTCAACTTCCGCTATTTCGATTCCGGAGAAATCGGCATCAGTATCGACGAAACTACGCTTCCGGAAGACATCGGCGTTTTGCTGTATATTTTCTCATCGGCCATACAACAAGATTACCTCCTGCAGCAGGATATAGAAGAAAAGCGGTATTTCGACGCTCGTTTTGTCCGCACGACTTCTTACCTGACACATCCGGTGTTCAATGCCTATCACACGGAAACCGAGTTGATGCGCTACATCAAACGGTTAGACCGAAAAGATATATCCTTAGCCCATTCCATGATTTCATTAGGCTCCTGCACCATGAAACTGAATGCTGCTTCGGAAATGCTTCCGCTTTCGCGTCCGGAATTTGCCAACATCCATCCTTACGCTCCGGAAGATCAGCGACAGGGCTACACGGAACTGATCGACAATTTGAGCGTTTATCTGGGGGCCATCACCGGCCTGCCGGGTATCAGCTTCCAGCCTAATTCGGGAGCAGCAGGAGAATACAGCGGACTGATGACGATCCGCTCCTTCCAACAAGCCAACGGACAGGGGCAGCGTAACCTCGTTTTGATACCCGAAGCCGCTCATGGTACTAATCCTGCCAGCGCCGCCAGAGCAGGTTATCTGCCAATAAACGTGCGTTGCGACGAAAACGGCAACACAGACATCGAAGACCTGAGAGCAAAAGCGAACGAACACAAGGATCATTTAGCCGCTTTCATGATTACCTATCCTTCCACGCACGGCATCTTTGAAACGGCTATCCGGGAAATGTGCCGAATCGTCCACGACAACGGAGGACAAGTATATATGGACGGCGCCAACATGAACGCTCAAGTAGGACATACACACCCCGGATTTATCGGAGCGGATGTCTGCCACCTCAACTTGCATAAAACCTTTGCAATTCCCCACGGAGGAGGAGGGCCGGGAGAAGGACCTATTTGCGTTGCTCAACACCTCATACCGTTCTTGCCCGACATCACACAGGGCGAAGAAAGCGACCGGAATGTCGTTGCTTCTTCCCCATTCGGCAGTGCAGGGATTCTCCCCATCACCTACGGCTATATCCGGATGATGGGCGCCGAAGGTTTACGCGACGCTACTGCCGCCGCAATCATCAATGCCAATTATCTGGCCGCATGTCTGAAAGATGCTTACGGCATTGTCTATCGAGGAGCACAGGGACGGGTAGGACATGAATTGATCCTCGAATGTCGCTCGCTGAAAGAAACCGGTATTACGGAAACCGACATCGCCAAGAGATTGATTGATTACGGCTTTCATGCACCGACACTTTCCTTCCCCGTTCACGGAACACTGATGATAGAACCTACTGAAAGCGAGAGTCTGAAAGAACTCGACCGCTTTGCCGAAGCCTTGCTGAGCATCCGGAAAGAAATCGAAGAAGTCGACAAAGGTGATGCCGATAAAACAGACAATGTTCTGGTCAACGCCCCTCACCCCGAATACGAAATCACCGCTGATGAATGGACTCACTCATACCCTCGCAGTAAAGCCGCCTATCCGCTGGAATGGCTCCGCGAAAACAAATTCTGGGTGAATGTCGGACGTGTAGACAATGCTTTCGGAGATAGAAACCTGATCGCAAAAGTAAAGGAAGAATAAAGGAAGGATAAGTTAATAAATAAATTATACAATTATGCTGAAAGAAAAAATGAAAGTAGCATTGAACAAACAGGTTAATGCTGAATTGTGGTCGAGTTATTTATATCTTTCCATGTCGTACGATATGGCAGATAAGGGATTTCACGGTTTTGAAAAATGGTTTGCTTCTCAAGCCAAAGAAGAATTTGAACATGCCCGCAAAATTGCCGGACATATTCAGGCAATGGATGGAAAGGTCGCACTGGAACCGATTGCCGAAGTCCGTCAGGCATGGAACTCTCCAAAAGACGCATTTGAAGACACATTGTTGCATGAAAAAAAGGTAACGGAAATGATTCACTTTCTGTACGAGTTGGCTACCGAGTTGAAAGACTATGCCACCGTCCATCTGCTTCAATGGTTTGTCGACGAACAAGTAGAAGAAGAGGAAACCGCCCGCGACATCCTGGCCGCTATCCAAAAAATTGAGAAAAACGAAGCTGCTATGTATCTGCTGGATCAAAAATTGGGAAACAGAGCATAACACTGTACTGTGGATTTTCTTCAATACACATTTTTTCAACATGCGCTGTGGGGTAGTTTGTTTATCTGTATCGCTTGTGGAATTGTAGGTACATACATTGTCGCCAAGCGTATGGTTTTTATTAGCGGAGGTATCACACATGCTTCTTTCGGAGGATTGGGATTAGGGTTTTTCTTAGGCGTTAATCCCATCCTCTCTGCATTGGTTTTTTCCATAGCTTCGGCGGCGAGCGTCGAATGGTTGTCTAAAAAGCAGGATATACGCGAAGATTCGGCTATTGCGGCAATTTGGTCGCTGGGCATGGCATTGGGGGTGATTTGTATTTTCCTTACGCCGGGTTATACGCCGAATATTTCAGCCTACCTTTTCGGAAATATCCTGACGATTACCGGAACGGATCTGTGGATGGCGGGGAGCTTGGCGGCCTTGCTGCTGATTGGGTTTTGCCTGTTTTCCAACCGGATACTGTATACGGCTTTCGACCGGGAATTTGCGCTGACGAAAGGTATTCCGGTGATATGGATTGAGTATCTGATGATGCTGGCAATTGCCTGCACAATCGTTTGCGCTATTCGCCTGGCAGGTATTATGCTGTTGCTGTCGCTGCTGACGATTCCACAAATGACGGTCAACTTATTTACATCGAGATTCAAACACATAGCCTGTTATTCCATACTGGTCGGACTTGTGGGCTGTGTGTCGGGACTGCTTCTTTCTTATTACGCCAATGTGCCTTCGGGCGCTACGATTATTTTCGTACTGGTGGCGTTGTTTTTGAGCTGCAAGTTAGGGATTTATTTCAAGCAGAAAAATATACGGGTAATTTAATATGTTACACACCATGCTTTGGGTAGGAATCGGTGGCGGTATCGGAAGTATTTTCCGTTATCTGACGTCGGTGTTTGTATCCAGATATTTTCCGGCAAGTTTTCCGTGGGCTACGTTTACGGTAAATTTTACGGGATGTCTGCTGATTGGCTTACTGATGGGATACTTCGGACGGCAACAGGCAATGGATGCGAGGTTTTATGGGCTATTCGTCACCGGTTTTTGCGGGGGATATACTACGTTTTCTACCTTCTCGTTCGAGAATATACACTTATTACAGTCGGGTAACAGTTTAACTGCCCTCCTGTATATCGTAGCAAGCGTTTTGTGCGGATTATTGGCGGTCTGGCTGGGACTGGTTTGCATGAAATGTTGTCATTGATAACTTGCAATAGCGGGAAATCAAAAAGTCGGGTAGATATTTCAGTTCATCGAACAACCTGGGCAGTTCGTCTATTTTTTAAGAATTCTTATTCTGTAAAAAGTTTCACAACTGATAAACTTTTTATACTTTTGCCTGATGAAAAGAACGATCCATAAATCGAAAGCATTTGAGGAATTTTATTTTTCTCTCAATAGCAGAACTAAAAAGAAAATTGAATATATTTTGCAGATCATTCAAGATGAGGAGGTTGTAAGTACTAAGTTCGTAAAAAAGATAGTAAACTCCGATTTTTATGAAATGAGAATATCTGCTGACAACGAATATAGAATAATCAATTTTACGATGGATGATGACAGTTTCATTCGCTCGAATAATGTATTGTTACTGAATGGATTTATAAAAAAATCGGAATCCGATTATGCAAAACAAATACTGTTAGCACAAAACATAATGCAAAAGGAGGAATTTATCAATGAAAACAATGATTGACAGAAAACAACTGAATTGGAGTAAAATAAAAAAACTCCCAACAACGAACGAAATGTTAAATAATTTGTACGGTGCAGAAGGTTCTGCCGAAAGAGAAATATTCAAAAAAGAGGCTTATTCTTTTTATACCGGTCAAATTATAGAACTCGCACGAAAAGAAGCTAAAATGACGCAAACAGAACTTGCAGAAAAGATAGGTACTACCAAGTCGTATATTTCCCGGATAGAAACAGGAAGAACAGAGCCGAAAGTATCTACTTTTTACCGTATGGTATCTGCTTTGGGCAAGTCTGTGGAGTTAACCGCACTGGTATAAATCATAGTAATTTCCGTATGGAGTAGTTCCATAAGACAGCTTAAATTTAGCTTCTCTTATAACAAATCCGGCCTCAACCTTTTCGTCCTTTCCAGCGCCTGATCCAATTCCCATTCGCGAATGTTGCGCTCATGTCCGGACAAGAGGACATCAGGTACTTTCCATCCCTTATAATCTGCCGGACGGGTATATACCGGCGGCGCTAACAGGTTATCCTGAAAAGAGTCGGAGAGGGCGGATTGTTCATCGCCGATAGCTCCGGGAATGAGGCGGACGATTGCATCCGTCAAGACAGCGGCAGCCAGTTCGCCACCGGTCAACACGTAGTCGCCGATGGATATTTCTCTCGTTATCAGATGTTCTCGGATACGGTAGTCGATACCTTTATAGTGTCCGCACAGGATGATCAGGTTTTCCGAGAGTGAGAGTTGGTTGGCAAGAGGTTGAGCAAGCCTTGCTCCGTCGGGAGAAGTATAGATAACATCGTCGTAAGTCCGTTGGGATTGGAGGTGAGTAATGATGCGGTCTATAGGTTCGCATTGCATCACCATGCCGGCGCTTCCTCCGAAAGCATAATCATCGACCCGTTTATGTTTATCGGTCGTATAATCTCTCAGGTTATGGATGTGTATGGTAACCAATGCCTTGTCTTGCGCCCTCTTCAGAATAGAGTGATTGAGCGGACTTTCCAGTATTTCCGGAAGAACAGTTATGATGTCAATACGCATATTTAAAATTCTTACATTATTCGTGAATCAATTGCATGAAATAAGCATCGATAAATCCGTTTTCGGTTTTAATCCACGACCGCAGTAAGCCGCTCTCTTTGTAGCCGCTTTTCCGGAAAAGTTTGTAGCTCGGTGTATTGCTTTGAGGAACGTAAGCATAAAGCTGATTCAACAGGAGAAAACGGAAAGCATATTCTTTCATCAATAGCAGCGCCTGCGAGCCAAAACCTTGCATCCGGGAACCGGCGTCCAGCAAAATTCCGATTCCGGCACGGAGATTCATCGGATCGAAATCATACAAATCGATCGTGCCGATAGCCAGTCCGGTAGCTTTCTCCTCGATCATCAAACGCAGTTGATGCGTCTGAAAAAGATCCTGCGTCGCATGAATAATGTACTCCCGCAAGGCAAACTTGGAATAAGGAGTTAATGTTGCGCCGTAGCGCCACAAGGCAGAGTCATTCTCCCATGCATACAAAGCATCCAAGTCTTCCGGCTCCAAAGCCCTCAACAGAATCGTATTGTCTTCTAAAAGCGCCATGATTTTGAATTAAAAGTTAAGAACCTGCCCGATGTGCACATGTTCGTAATTTATTTGCCCGCAAATATACATGAAATATCCCAAATACACCGCTTGTCTTCATCTATTTTTCAGGGCAAACGCATGATAATTTTGACTTCATTTTGACTTTGTTGCAGAGTATTATTTTCTTTTTAACTTTTAGTTCTTAACTTATTTCATCTTAATTGTGTAAGTTTGCCGCGCAAATAAGAAAATTGTATGTACATCAATATTAAAGGCCATTTGCAGGATTTATCCGCACCCCAGGTGATGGGGATTTTGAATATCACTCCGGATTCTTTTTATGCCGAAAGCCGGAAACAGTCGGAAGCAGCAATTATCCTTCGAGGAAAGCAAATATTGGAAGAAGGCGCCGGGATAATCGACGTAGGCGCCTATTCCTCCCGTCCCGGAGCAGTATATGTGAGCGAAGCGGAAGAAATGTCGCGACTGGAGCATGGATTACGGATACTGTTTCGCGAATATCCGGATGCAATAGTTTCTGTAGATACTTTCCGTGCGGCAATTGCCCGGCGTTGTGTGGAAGAATACGGAGTTGCCATCATCAATGATATTGCTGCGGGAACACTGGACGATAAAATGTTTCAAACCGTAGCCGATCTACATGTCCCTTATATTATCATGCACATGCGCGGAACTCCGCAAACGATGATGCAACTCACCGAATACGAAGATTTCCGGCAAGAAATTTTCTCTTATTTTTCCGAAAAAATCGCCCGACTGAACCAGTTGGGAGTCCATGACATCATCCTGGATCCGGGTTTTGGATTCAGTAAAAATCTGGAACAAAACTATGAATTGATGAAGATGCTGGCCGATTTTCGTATATTTGACCTCCCGTTGCTGGTGGGTATCTCCCGAAAAAAGATGATACGGGATGTACTCGACTGTCAGACAGAAGAAAGCCTGAATGGGACGACCATATTGAATGTATATTCCTTGCTGAATGGCGCCCACATCCTGCGAGTACATGACGTAAAAGAAGCTGTTCAGGCTGTAAAATTAATAGAAAAAATCAAAAATAGCCCGATATGATCCCTTTTGGAGTTAAAGATATTATAGACATTGTATTAGTCGCCATCCTGTTATATCAAACGTACAGGATGATGAAAAATTCCGGATCCGGTGCACTTTTCGGAGGAATTGTTTCGTTTATCGCCCTTTGGATTGTTATTTCGCAGGTGCTGGACATGAAATTACTGGGATCTATTATGGACAAAGTGGTTGATGTCGGTTTTTTTGTATTAATCATTCTGTTTCAGGATGATATCCGACGTTTCCTGGTCCGTTTGGGATCTAATAAAGGTTGGCGTTTCATTACGAATCTGTTTACCGTTCGGAGTAAATCCGTGCAAGACATATCATACGTCATGCCGATTGTCATGGCGTGTATGAATATGGCCAAGACAAAAACCGGCGCATTAATTGTGGTGCGGCAAAAAATCAACCTGACCATTTACGAAGAAACCGGCGAGAGAATCAATGCCGACCTCAATACCCGCTTGCTGGAAAATATTTTTTTTAAGAACAGTCCGTTGCACGATGGCGCTGTGATCATCGACGGAAAAACCATCAAAGCCGCCGGCTGTATCCTTCCCGTTTCGCAGAAACCGGATATATCGAAAGATTTAGGACTTCGCCACCGGGCAGCGTTGGGCATTTCGCAGGAAACGGATGCCAAGGTAATTGTCGTTTCCGAAGAACGGGGAAAAATCTCGTTAACCTACGAAAGTAAGCTGTACCGGGATATTTCGGCCGAAGAATTGCAAAAAATGTTAACTGCAAATGAATAATCTTTATAGAAAATTGTTATCTCTACTTTGAAAAAAAAACATATTTTGTAATGTCGATATTGCAAAATATAGTAACTTTGCACCGGAATTGTTCGATCTAAAAAATTATTCAATGAATTTGATACAAGAAATTATTGCTCGGGCGCAAGCCGATAAACAACGTATTGTACTCCCGGAAGGGACGGAAGAACGTACGATTAAGGCCGCCGACCGTTTGTTGGCCGATGGTGTTGCCGACATTATCCTCATCGGAAATCCTACGGAAATTAGCGCCTTAGCGGCGCAACTACATCTGACAAACATCTCTAAAGCACGCATAATAGATCCTTTATGCCATGAAAAGAAAGTGCTTTACTCTCATTTGCTTTACGAATTGAGGAAGAGCAAAGGAATGACTCCGGAACAGGCAAATAAGTTAGTGGAAGATCCGTTGTATCTCGGCTGTCTCCTGATCAAAAACGGAGATGCGGACGGAGAAATAGCCGGAGCGATAAACACGACGAGCAATGTACTTCGTCCGGCCTTGCAAATTATCAAGACAAAGCCCGGTATCAGTGTCGTATCCGGCGCTTTCCTGATGTTTTTGAAAGATACGACATATAGCGATAATGGCATCCTGGTATTTGCCGATTGTGCGGTCATGCCGGATCCTTCGGCCAAAGAATTGGCCGAGATAGCGGTGGCTACAGCAGCGACTACCCGTTTTATCGTTGGCGTAGAGCCGCGCATTGCAATGTTAAGTTTTTCGACCAAAGGCAGCGCCACGCATCCAAGGGTAGATAAAATCTCAGAAGCGACCAGACTGGCGAAAATACTCTCACCCGATCTTCAAATAGATGGAGAATTGCAGGCCGATGCAGCTATCGTGCAGACCGTCGCTTCCTTAAAAGCGCCCGGAAGTCCGGTAGCGGGAAAAGCCAATGTATTGGTTTTTCCGAATATAGAAGTCGGAAATATCGCCTATAAGTTAGTGCAGCGTTTAGGTGGCATCGAAGCCGTAGGCCCTATTTTGCAGGGAATGGCAGCGCCGGTGAACGACCTTTCCCGTGGATGCTCCGTAGACGATATTTACAAAATGGTGGCGATTACTGCTAATCAGGCAATCGGATCAAAGAAGTAACACTTAATTATTGATAATGAATATATTAGTTTTAAATTGCGGAAGTTCATCCATCAAGTACAAGTTATTCGACATGGACCACGGCGATGTGATGGCACAAGGTGGGATTGAAAAGATCGGACTAAAAGGATCTTTTCTGAAATTAACCTTGCCGGACGGTCAAAAAGTCGTGTTGGAAAAAGAAATCAAAGAACATCAAGTCGGCATTGAATTTATATTGGAAGTGATAGCTGGCAAAGCATACGGTTGCATCCGGTCTTTGAATGAAATTAATGCCGTAGGCCACCGGATGGTACATGGCGGCGAGCAATTTAATGCCAGCGTTTTAATCAATGACGAAGTCATCCGAAAAGTAGTAGAATGTATCGACTTGGCGCCTCTGCACAATCCGCCCAACCTGAGTGGTGTATATGCAATACAACAACTGTTGCCGGAAGTGCCTCAAGTCGCTGTTTTCGACACGGCTTTTCATCAGACAATGCCGGATTATGCTTATATGTATGCGTTGCCGTATGCGTTGTATGAAAAATATGGGATTCGCCGGTACGGCTTCCACGGTACCAGTCATCGGTATGTATCCCGCAGGGCTTGTGATTTTTTGAATTTACCGTATGAAGAACAGCGAATTATCACGGCTCATATCGGTAATGGAGCCTCTGTTACAGCCATCAAAAAAGGTGTATCAATAGATACTTCCATGGGAATGACGCCGGTAGAAGGCTTGATGATGGGTACCCGTTCCGGAGATGTAGATGCCGGGGCGCTTGTCTATGTCATGGATAAAGAAAATCTCGGCACACGGGAAATTTCCGATGTCGTGAATAAGCAAAGCGGCGTATTGGGCATCTCCGCTATCTCTTCCGACATGCGCGAGATAGAAACCGCAGTTGCCGCCGGTAATGAGCGCGCCATATTAGCTTTGAAGATGTACAATTATCGGATAAAAAAATACATCGGCAGTTATGCTGCAGCATTGGGCGGGTTGGACGTCCTGATATTTACCGGTGGAGTAGGAGAGAATCAGATTCCCACCCGCCAACAGGTTTGCGAAAACATGGAATACATGGGTATCAAATTGGATGAAGCCGTAAATGCCAAATCCCGTGGAGAAGAAAAACTCATCAGCGCTCCCGATTCTCAAGTGAAAGTAGTGGTTATCCCTACAGATGAGGAGTACATGATCGCTATAGATACATTAAATATATTAAATTCATAAAAATCATATATTGAATCCATTAAATCATATTCAGATGAATACAATGAAATTTTTAACCACCTTATTGTTGATAACAGTTTGTTTCGGATTTGTTTCGTGTAAAGACGAAGATAAAGATGAAGTTGCGTTGAATCCGCTTGTCGGTTCGTGGAGACTCGTCGACGAAACATATCACAAAATAAAGGACGACACGATTGTTGTTGCACATGCAGAATTGAAGGGAGACTCCTTGAACTATAACGGAGAAATGAAATTTCACCAGGAGATAATAACATTTAATGAGGATGGCACTTATCAAGATGTGCTTGTTTCGGAAGCCTTCAGAGACACTACCATGTATGGAATGTATATTCTTAAAGATAACCAATTATACTTCAAACCTGAAAATGAAGAGCCATCCGGTCACATGGTTTCGGAACTGACAGACAATAGCCTTGCTTTGTATATTTATGGTAAATATAAATATGTCTGTGAATCAGGAATTGACTGCGATCAATCTGTTTACGAAGAATATGACCAAACTCGCTATGAAAAGATACGCTAAACACGCTTACAAAATCATTTCAATTCCTTTTTCAGCATTTCGTAGATTTCCTGCCAGGGTTTGAGGTAGAGGCCGGTGGATAGGTTGGCAACAGGGCCTTCTACAATATCATAGTCATGCCGTTGTTCCATGGTCGACTTATCCCGGTTGAGCACGATAAAATCAAGCCATTGTTCATTGTATCCGTCAAATCGAAGCGTTTTATACATTTCGTCCGTAAAAGCTCTTTCATAAAACGTAAATTCCGTGACAATCCCTTTGGTACCGTGTTTGTTTCCGATGATTTCAGCCCATGTTTCGGCGTGTTTCGGGAGTTTTGTAACATAAAAACCCCGTCCGAAATCCTTGTTCGCCTGTCCTTTGGACAAGTCTATTCCGGTGATTTCAATATAACTGCCGTGATAGACCTGCATTAGCGTTCCCCTCCATTTTTATAGCAAACATCGTACAAGTCGCGAACAGCCCAAAACGAATTGTCGGTATGTAAAGCCCACCAATGTTTCATAAGAAAATCCAGTCCGCCGTATTTTTTCAAGTACAAATAAGCTTCCTGCATATCCATTTTGTAGGCGTATGCAAATTCCGGTACAATGAAACTTATAAAGCTGACTTTATCGCTTGTTTGTTTATCCAATGTTGCTGTATCCATACTGTTTACATTTGTCAAATCATGCAGCAAAGTTATAAATTTTATTGGGAATCTATGCCTTCAATTCTTTTTTCAGCATTTCGTAGATTTCCTGCCAGGGTTTGAGGTAGAGGCCGGTGGAGGGGTCGGATAGTTGAGTGAAAGTGTCGGAAGAGAAAAATAGCCTGGATGCCTCCGTTTTGTTCTCACCACTCCCTGTGTATGGTGTTTGCCCGATTTTCCCCGCCCATTCTTCTGCCTGCCGGCGATAGCGGGTAACGTAAAAACCCTGTCCGAAATCCTTGTATTTTTCACACTTCGACAAATCAATCAATGAAATTGCAGTATAACTTCCGTGATATACTTTCATCTTAAATAGCCTCCATTTTGACGGCATACATCGAAAATGTCCAACAACGCCCAATATTTATTGTCGGTATGCAATGCCCACCAGTGTTTATCCAGAAAGTCGAAACCGCCATATTTTTCCAAATACCGGTAAGCCTCCGGCATACTTATTTTAAATGCTACTGCAAATTCCGGTACAATGAAACTTATAAAGCTGACTTTATCGCTTGTTTGTTTATCCAATGTTACTGTATCCATACTGTTTACATTTGTCAAATCATGCAGCAAAGTTATAAATTTTATTGAGAAAGGGCAAGTTCATAGCTGATTTATACTATATCAGGGTTTTCAGCCACTTGGCCGAAATGTATTTTTTAAGGGTATTCATTATTGTCGCAGTCGCAATGGTGATGTACAAAATTATACCGTATACAGTATAAATGTTTGGAACAAAAATGAAAAGAAAAAAATTTTTATTCATAAAACGTATTATAATCATAAAAATAATTTTACCTTTGCCTGCAATTATTACTCATCAACATAATTATAATGATGGAGTGCATACGAAATAACATAATTATGATTTTTTTAACTGCCGAAAATTTGGTGGTTACGGATATTATGTTACACACACACACACACACACACACACACACACACACACACACACACACACACACACACACACACACACACACACACACACACACACACACACACACACACACACA
>JAISFI010000230.1 GCA_031263685.1 Dysgonamonadaceae bacterium
TAAACGCATCATACTTTGTTGCGATCAGCAATATGTTGAAGATGCGTTTCTGCATCAGGTTCGCAAACGATGTATCTTTGAAAGCCACATGTCGAAATTCCTGTATACCACTCATAATTAATTTAAAAATTGAAGATTCATGTTGCAAATGTAATAATAATATGTACATTTGCAAGCCTTTTCAAATAGAGAACATTTGAAATAAAAGAATGATATTGAGATGTAGTTTATAATTTTAATGGAGAATATTTTTAAAATAAGAGAATTAAACGGAATTCGTAAAGGTCAGGTTGACGTCAATACTGCTTTTACTTTTTATGAAATGAAAGCGGGAGAAGAGCTTAGGAACCGGGAATTGCCGTCGAATTATATTCTTTTTGTTCTTGGGGGAATGATGAACGTGAGTTGCAATCAGTTTGAGAAACGCCTGTTTCAGGCGAACGAAATGATATTCCTGTTGAGATCGTCGTCCGTTAAGGTCAAGGCATTGAAAAAGACAAAACTCTTTGTGATGTATTTTGATAAATTTCTTTCTTCATACGATTGGCGGCTGTTCAAAGCCTATCTGCCGGATGTTGGAAAAACGGTGTATGATTTCCGGCCGGTGATGATTCCGGAGGCCATGCGTGTTTTTCTGGAGCAGATTCTGTATTTTCAAAAGCAGAAGATTGATTGCGAACAGTTCAATAATCTTAAGCACAGTGAGTTTTTCATGCTGCTGCGTTATCTTTGTCCGCATGAGGATATTGTTTCCCTGCTCTCTCCATTGATAGGAAATTCTATGGATTTCCGAAACAGGGTTTTAGAGAGCTATCCGAAGCTGGAGGGCGGCAGCATGACTGATTTTGCCGGACTTGTCGGCATGGGGCGTAAGACGTTCGACAAGCGTTTCCGTGAAGAATTCAGTATCTCACCGGCAAAATGGGTACAAGAGGAAACCGCCAAACGACTGCGTTTGTATTTTGCGGAGCCGGATGTTACGATTTCCGATGCGATGGATAAATTTCATTTCAATTCGTCCAGTCATTTTAACCGTTTCTGTCGTCATTATTTTCACGGATCGCCGGGTGCGATTATGAAAGAGGAAAAGATATTGATGCGTAAAAAAAGTCGAAGTTAGATTGACATCGATTATTGTTAATTATACTGATGTACACGCGAACATTATTAATATATATAATCAACGGATTTGATAAAAGATAATCGGCAGTAAATATAATAATGCTGAAAAAAATTGTTTGATTCAAAAATAGTATTTATATTTGCGTCATAATTTCATGATGAAATCGTAAAGTTTTCAACATGCGTACGATGAAAGCGTTCATTGTATGTGAAAAAAACAAAATATACATGTTGTGAAAAATGAAGGATAATAACCGGCTTGTTTAAGAATCGGGAACATCGGCAGGTGAATATGCGTGTTTAAGATGCTTGAAAGAGGTAATTTTATGGTTATTTTGCTCAAATTGCATCAAAATAGCAAAAAAGGAAATAAATTTATCTGAAAAGGCTATATTTATTCGCAAAACAGTCGCAATTTTGCGCCGGATAAATCGATGGATTTAACAAATTAATGACTTTATTATTCGGTAAAATCGTTTTTTCTTTCGTTCGGGCGCTTTATACGGCTTTTTCGTACGGAAAAACGGTAATTTTGTCCTTTGACGTGATTTTTTTAGCAATATATAGTTCTTTTTCTAAAATAGTGATGTATATTTGCGGCGTGAAATTTAGGACCGGGTATTCCTCCGGAAAATAAAGAGGTGGCCGATGTGATTAAGTAACCGTTGTGGTTGGGTCATTCGGTATTTTTTAGTGAGTTGGAAAATTAAAAATGGGGTGAACGAATCCCCGAATTTAAATATTTGTAATGATGACAAGCGAGACTTTGGTTTTGCGGAAGATTATTGTGAATCTCCGCCCGGAGCCTTTCATTGTCATAAAATGCGAGAATATGAAAAAGATAGCATTATTGATGTTTTTGGTGTTATTGATAACCGTTTCGAAGTTATCGGCACAGGAGATGGCGTTAAAGACGAATCTTCTGTACGATGCTACGACGACGATAAATCTTGGATACGAGGCAGCTCTGAATCACAGGACGACATTGGACATCTGGCTAAATTATAATCCATGGACGTTAGGACATAAGTGGGTTGGAATAGAAGGCGCCGGTGATCTGTTTGTGGAAAAAAGAGATACCAGATTGAAGCATTTTATGATCCAGCCGGAAGTTCGCTGGTGGGCGTGCGAAAAGTTCAACGGACACTTTTTTGGCGTACACGTACATGGTGGAGTCTTCGACGTCGGCGCTATTAAGATGCCGTTCGGGTGGGGTGATTACGGTCTGGGCACATATCCTGTTGAGATGAAAACTTCGGAAGGTTATGACGTGAAAGGAATACAATATGCTAAAGGAGATACTCCTTATCAGAGTTTGATTGACAAGTACGGCGAGGATTATGCGAAAAATCAGATGCTGTATGCCAATGCCGATCGGGACGGTATCTATACCAACAGTTTTGACGGATGGTTCGCTGGCGTGGGAGTTTCGTACGGATATCACTGGCTTTTGAGTAGCCGGATCAGTCTGGAGTTTACGATTGGAGTAGGATATACGTATCTTAATTATGAGAAACTCAGGTGTACGACTTGTAAGCAGGCTGTAGGAGATGATAATGCACATTATTTTGGCCCTACACGCGCCGGGATTTCATTAGTGTATATGATTAAATAATGTTGAAGAGTTAAATTAAGAAGATATGAATAAAATAAGATACATAATAACATTAGTACTTAGTATTTTTCTTTGTCTTGCGGTTGACGCGCAACGTCAACAGTTGGGTAATACCCGTAACAAGCCGGCAAGACAGGAATCTTCTTCTCAAGGGGGTGCCCGCTCCGGTCAGCCGGCTAAGCCTGCGCAGCCTGCACAGGGCACGCAGGGGACGGTCGCCCAGCGCGGTCGCGTGCAGTATCATAAGAACTATATGAAGCAATCCGGCGATTCCCTTATTATTGATATGGATATTGATCTGTCGAAGACGGATCTGACGACGAATCATGCACAGATAATTACGCCGGTGATCGGCTCTGCAACCGAAGAGATTGAATTGCCGAAAGTGATGATACAGGGAGATGCAAGGAATAAAGCGTTTGTACGCGAACTGGAACTGAATGACCGGGCATACGAGGAATTTGAAAATAACCTGCCTTATGCAATCGTAAAACCGCAAGGTAAACTTAATTATCGTATGACCGTCCCGTTTGAATCCTGGATGTCCGATGCTTCTCTGGATGTGGAGGAAGACTTGTGCGGCTGTGGCGACAAAACAAAGATTGCCCGTTCGCGCGTGTTTGACGCCCTTACGAAAGACATCATAGCCGATCCGGTATATCAGGTGCGTCCGCAGCTGGTCTATATTCAACCGGAAGTGGAGGTGATCAAAAAACGTACGGAGATTGGAAATGCATACCTTGATTTCCCGCGCGGAAAGAACGAGATATTTCCTAATTTCGGCAATAACCCGGTGGAACTGGCCAAGATCGACAATATGATACGTACGATAGCTACGAACCAGGATATTACGGTTCAGGGCATTTATATGGTGGGTTTTGCATCGCCCGAAAGTTCGCTGAAGTTTAATACCGAA
>JAISFI010000297.1 GCA_031263685.1 Dysgonamonadaceae bacterium
TATACATTATATGAAACGAATAGCATTCAAAATGAAACTGAAGCCCGGCTTCAAGCAAGAGTACATCAAACGGCACAATGAAATATGGCCTGAAATCGTCGAACTCATCAAAAAGTCCGGCATTGGCGATTACTCCATCTTCCTGGACGAAGAGACAAACACGCTCTTCGGCGTACAGAAACAGAGCGGCGGCATCTCGTCGCAGGAACTGGGCAGCGCAGCCATACAGCAAAAATGGTGGGACTATATGAGCGACATTATGGAAGTCAATCCCGACCATTCGCCCGTCACCACCTTTCTGGAAGAAGTATTTTATTTAGCATAAGAGACCGATATGAAAAAGAACTGTTTTATCGCCGGTTTTATCGTCGTATGCATCCTTACGGCAGGTAGCGTGTTCGCACAAAACCGCATAGATTTGAGTGGAAAATGGGACTTCGCCATCGACCGGGAAGCCGTCGGACAGGCGCAGGCATGGTCAAACCGGACGTTCGACGACTCTATTCGCCTGCCCGCCTCCATGCCCGAAATGCTGAAAGGGGACGATGTAAGCCTGAATACCCTTTGGGAAGGAAGTCTCTACGACAGTTCCTTCTATTACAATCCCCGCCTGGAAAAATACCGGCAAGCCGACAACTTGAAATTCCCCTTTTTCCTCACACCCGATAAGCACTACATCGGCTGGGCATGGTACGGAAGAAACGTGCAGATTCCGCGCGAATGGAAGAACCGGCGAATCGTCCTGTATCTCGAACGTCCGCATGTAGAAACCGTCGTCTGGGTCAACGGCCGCAAAGCAGGCGAATACATGAGCCACTGCGTGCCGCACGAATATGATTTGAGTGATTTCCTGAAACCCGGAGCGAACCGCATTGTTGTCGCGATCGACAATACAACGAAAGAAATCAACGTCGGAAAAGATTCCCACAGCATCACCGACCAGACGCAGGGAAACTGGAACGGCATTGTCGGGAATATCTATCTTGAAGCCGGCAGTAAACTCTATTTTGACGACATACAGGTTTTCCCCGATATACAGGCAAAGAAAGCCCTGATTAAAATAAGCATCGGTAACAAACTGAAAGCGGCACAGAAAGGAACAATCCAACTGTCGGCCACAAGCTTTAACAGTAAGCGCAAACATACCGTTCCCGCAATTAATCTTCCTTTTACGGTCGAAAAAGGCATCAGCACGATCGAAGCCGAACTGCCAATGGGCAACGACATGCTCTTGTGGGATGAATTTGATCCGGCACTGTACCGGCTCACGGCCTCGATTTCTGTCGGCAATACCGACGGCGATACCCGCACCGTACAGTTCGGTATGCGGGAATTTACGATCGAAGGCAAATACTTTTACATCAACGGACGTCCGGTAGTCTTGCGCGGGACGGTCGAAAACTGCTGCTTTCCACTGACCGGCTATGCACCGATGGACGTCGCTTCATGGGAACGCATCTTCCGCATCTGTAAATCATTCGGCCTGAACCATGTCCGTTTCCATTCCTACTGTCCGCCCAAAGCCGCTTTCATCGCTGCCGACGTGACGGGCATTTACCTGCAACCCGAAGGACCCAGTTGGCCGAATCACGGCTCCAGCCTCGGCAACGGCCGCCCCATCGACGATTACCTGTTGCTCGAAACACAGCGAATCAGCAAACAGTACGGCAACTATGCCTCCTTCTGCATGTTGGCCTGCGGCAATGAACCGGCAGGACGATGGGTGCCATGGGTCAGCCACTTCGTAGACTACTGGAAGGCGACCGATTCCCGCCGCGTCTATACCGGCGCCTCCGTCGGTGGAGGCTGGGCATGGCAACCGAACAATCAGTATCACGTCAAAGCCGGAGCGCGAGGACTGGCCTGGGGCGCCCGTCCCGAAAGCCGTTCGGACTTCAGGGCGCATATCGACACGGTTCCTCAGCCTTTTGTATCGCACGAAACAGGACAGTGGTGCGCTTTCCCCAACTTTGAAGAAATAGATAAATATACGGGCGTCAATAAAGCCCGTAACTTTGAACTCTTCCGGGAAGATTTGGCCGATCACGACATGGCCGAATTAGGCCATAAGTTTATGATGGCTTCGGGCAAGTTGCAGGCCTTGTGCTACAAGCATGAGATAGAAAAGACCCTGCGCACGCCCGGTTATGCGGGATTTCAACTGCTGGCGCTCAACGATTATTCCGGTCAGGGAACGGCGCTGGTGGGCGTGCTGGACGTCTTTTGGGATGAAAAGGGATACATCAATGCCGAACAGTTCCGCCGTTTCTGTAGCGAAACCGTTCCGTTGATCCGTACCGACAAGTTCGTTTACCGCAGCGATGAAGAATTGGTCGTCGATGTGGAAGTGAGCCATTTCGGCAGGCAGCCCCTTTCAAATGCAATCATTGGCTTTACATTGAAAAATGCGGATGGAAAAGTACTGGTTTCGAGCGAAATGTCGCCTCAGCATATTCCTCTGGGACAAGGCTGTAAGATTGGACGCATACGGATTCCGCTCGCACTTGCCAATCTCAATGCCAATCGGGCAACAAAAGTGAATCTCGAAATCGCCATCAAAGACACGCCTTACCTGAACGACTGGGATTTCTTCGTCTATCCTGCCCTGCAGGAACAGCCGGACACCGCCGGAATATACGAAACGGATACCCTGAACCAGACAGCCATCGCCCAACTGAAAAACGGCGGGAAAGTGCTCCTTCATCTCAATGGAAAAGTAGAATACGGCAAAGACGTTGTACAGCACTTGTTGCCGGTGTTCTGGAATACATCGTGGTTTAAGATGCGTCCGCCGCATACCACGGGCATACTGGTTAATCCCTATCATCCGGTGTTTAGCGATTTCCCGACAGATTATCACAGCAATTTGCAATGGTGGGAGTTGCTGCACCGCGCACAGGTGATGCAACTGACCGGTTTCCCGAAAGGTTTTCAACCCTTGATACAAAGCATCGACACCTGGTTTCATAACCGCAAAATCGGGATGTTGTTTGAAGCACAAGCGCTGAACGGCAAACTGATGGTGTGCAGCGCCGACTTGAAAAGCGGCGGAGAAAACCGTCCGGTTGCCCGGCAACTCTATACATCCATTGTCCGGTATATGCAGTCGGATAAATTCCGTCCGTCCTATACGGTAGATATCGAATGTATCCGCGATATTTGCCGCAAGGCCGACGAACGTATTCATACCTATACATCGGATGTTCCAGACGAACTGAAACAGTAACGATTATGAATGATAAAAAAACGATACTCTTCCTCCTGCTGGCGCTAAAAACATCCATGCTATGCGCCTCGCCGGACACCCTGGACAACTATCAATTCCGCCTGGGCACAGTTTCCGGAGAAACGTGCGAATGGCTTGCCGGAAGCAACAAAAACATCCGGCTAACGACCCATCCTTTGCAGGATACGCAAGGATTTATCGTAGAAGTACTGCCGCTCGCGGTTGATACCGGCGCGAAACTCCGCTGGTCGTTCGGCGGCATGACTCCCGAACGCTGCAAAGACAATGTGTACAGCATAGAAGGCAATGCCTTCACCCTGTATTACGGCGAAACGTATGCCCTGCAAACCATTCAGGCTTGCGTGCCGCCGGAATCGGCCATACACTTGTCGGACGCTCCGGCATTGATCGCCGAGTTGCCGCTTATCGCCGGCGAAAAGTATTATTTCTGCTTTTACCGGCAAAACGCCCGCGCCGATTACAACTATTTTATGCTGGAAGATCTTTTTACCCGAACGTGTAAGGGCGTCTTACACGAGCGTGTAAGCCTGCCTTACACGAGCGTGCAAGCCCGCCTTACACGAGCGTGTAAGCCTGCCTTACACGAACGTCTAAGTCCGCCTCAGATGAACGGTTGCGCCTTCAATGTAAATGTAAAAGACTTCGGCGCGACGGGCGACGGGGAAACCATCGACTCCGATGCCATCAACCACGCCATTGAAACACTGGCCGGGCAGGGTGGGGGAACCGTTTACTTTCCTGCCGGAAAATACCTCTCGTACTCTATCCGCCTGAAAAGTCATATCCGCCTTCTGCTCGATGCCGGCGCCGAATTGATTGCCGCTTTTCCTTCGGCTACGGAAGGTTACGATGCTGCCGAGCCGAACGAACACAACCGCTATCAGGACTTCGGCCACAGTCACTGGAAAAATAGCCTGCTCTGGGCAATCGACGAAGAAGATATTACCATTTGCGGTCAGGGACTGATCAATGGGAGGGGACTGAGCCGCGAAGAAAGCCGTCTGACGGGCGTGGGCAACAAGGCCATCAGCCTGAAAGCATGTCGCAACGTTGTCTTGCGCGATATAAAGATGTTCCGCTGCGGACATTTCGCGCTGCTGGCAACCGGCGTGGAGAATCTGACGGTCGATAATCTGCTGATTGATACCAATCGCGACGGTCTGGATATTGACTGCTGCCGCAACGTTCGCATATCCAACTGTACCGTTAATTCGCCGTGGGACGATGCGATTGTGCTGAAGGCAAGCTACGGTTTGGGGCGTTTCAAGGATACCGAAAATGTAATGATCACCAACTGCATGGTGAGCGGTTATGACTGGGGAACGGTTCTCGACGGCACTTACCGGCGCGAACAGCATCAGGCGCCCGACCAGGCATTTGTGACGGGAAGAATTAAATTCGGGACGGAATCGAGCGGCGGATTCAGGAATATCACCATCAGCAATTGTGTCTTCGACCGTTGCCGCGGCCTGGCGCTCGAAACGGTGGATGGCGGTTGTCTGGAAGACATCGTCATCTCCAACATTACCATGCGCGATATAGTGAATGCTCCGATATTTCTGCGTCTGGGCGCACGGATGCGCAGCCCCGAAGGAACGCCGGTTGGCGGGATGCGGCGGATACTGATCGATAATGTTAATGTTGTCAATGCCGATTCGCGCTATGCGTCCATCATCAGCGGTATTCCCGGACACTGCATTGAAGATGTAACGCTAAGCAATATCCGTATCCGCTACAAGGGTGGTTACGGCAAAGACGCCGCCGCTTTAACGCCGCCCGAACATGAACGGCGATACCCCGAACCGGCGATGTTCGGAACGATACCTGCATCGGCTTTCTTTGTGCGCCATGCACGCAACATCCGTTTCCATCACATCGACGTCGATTTTGTGGCAGATGATTTCCGTCCGGCTTTTGTCCTGGACGATGCAACGGATATAAGCATCGGCGAAACAGCGGTTGCTTTGCCTGCCGGCGTCGCCATAACGGAATTGCGGAATTTATCAACTCTAAAAGAAACTCAGTCAAATATAAAAGAATAGAATATGACACGACCCCTTATTTCAATGGTTTTTTTAAGCATCCTGCTATATGCCTGTTCAACAGCGCCGCAGTGGATTTATGCAGTAGGCGCCCGGTCGCAGCCGCAAGTCACAACGGTTTATCATGCCAGCGATTTTGGAGCTGTAGGCGATGCTACAACCCTGAATACGCGGTATCTTCAGGCGGCAATCGACTATTGCGCCACGCGCGGTGGCGGACGGGTGGAACTGGATACAGGCGTTTTCCTGACCGGTGCGCTTTATCTTAAAAGTAACGTCGAACTTCATATCGGCGAAGGTGTTACCCTGAAAGCCATTAACCGGATAGAGGATTTTCCCGATACGCTTACGCGGGTCGCGGGGATTGAAATGATTTGGCCTGCGGCGATTATCAATGTTGTCAACCAGCAAAATGTAGCCATTACGGGAGGCGGAGTCATCGACGGCAACGGTCAATATTTATGGGATAAATATTGGAGCATGCGACACGATTATGACGCGCGCGGCTTGCGGTGGATTGTCGATTACGACTGTAAGCGGGTGCGTTCGCTCCTCGTGTCGGAATCGGAAAACGTTACCGTTAGCGGCTTGACGTTTCTGCGGGCAGGGTTTTGGACTGTTCAACTGGTCTATTCTGCTTACTGTACCGTTCAGGATGTAACCATCCGCAACAATGTGGGCGATCGCGGACCGAGCACCGACGGCATTGATGTCGATTCATCGCACCATATCCTGATTGACGGTTGCGACATTGACTGCAACGATGATAACATCTGCCTCAAAGCCGGTCGCGATGCCGACGGACTGCGTGTGAACCGCCCAACGGAATACGTCGTAATCCGCAACTGCATTGCCCGGAAAGGTGCAGGACTGGTGACTTGCGGAAGTGAAACATCGGGTAATATCCGCCATGTTTACTGTTCGGACAGCCGGGCGCTGGGAACGGGCGCTGCCTTGCGCATCAAATCGGCAATTACCCGCGGCGGAACGGTCGAGTATATTTACATGCACAATGTCTTGGCCGACAGCGTGAAGAGTGTGCTCAACTGCGATATGAACTGGAATCCTTCCTACAGCTACTCGAAACTTCCCGCCGAATACGAAGGGAAAAACATACCCGACCACTGGAAGGTTATGTTGCAACCGGTAACTCCGAAACAGGGCATGCCGCAGTTTCGCAATATTTATTTGTCGAATATTCAGGCAAATGATGCCGATATATTTGTTCATTGCGAGGGAATGGCACAGTCGGTCATTCGGAATATAGAGATGAAAGACCTGAACATTCAGGCACGGGCTGCCGGAAATATTCGCTACACGAACAATTTCAGGATAATAGATGGAAAGCTGGATATATCCGATGGCTCTACAATTAAAGAAACAAACAATACGAACTTATTCATTGAATAATTATCGAGGATATGGCTCATCGTCTCGAGAATATGGCTCATCGTCTTGAGCCGGAACAGCATATAAATGAATTATCTTAAAAAAGTAGTAAATATGATAGATTTAAGTAGAAAAACAGTTGAGAGGACGCAACGATACCCCGAACGAATCATCCAGTTTGGCGAAGGTAATTTCCTGCGCGCTTTCGTCGACTGGATTGTTTCCCTGATGAATCAGGAAGTGGATTTCAATGCCGGAGTTGTTGTTGTGCAACCGCTTCCGAACGGGATGGTCGATGTATTGAACGAGCAGGAGGGTTTGTATCACGTCAACCTGCAGGGAATAGATCGCGGAAGAACCGTCGACAGCATTGAACTGGTAGATGTCATTACGCGGGGCATCAATCCCTATTCCCAATTCGAGGCATACAAAGCGCTGGCCGAGATTCCAGAAATGCGTTTTGTAATCTCCAACACCACCGAAGCCGGAATTGCTTTCGACCGCGCTTGCCGCCTGGACGATAAACCTGCAAACTCCTATCCCGGAAAGCTGACGCAGTTGCTTTACCACCGCTATAAAACATTCAACGGCGCTATGGATAAGGGATGGATTATTTTTCCCTGCGAATTGATTTTCCACAATGGCATTGAATTGAAAAAATGTATCCACCAATACATCGACCTCTGGGAATTGGGCAAAGACTTTAAGCATTGGTTTGATACGGCCTGCGGCGTTTACTGCACGCTGGTTGACCGCATCGTGCCCGGTTATCCCAAAGATACGATCAATGAAATACTCGGCAGCATCCAGGTCAATGACCGCCTGGTTGTTCAGGCAGAAATATTCCATCTCTGGGTAATCGAAGCGCCGCAGTCGGTAGCGGCAGAATTTCCTGCCGATCGGGCGAGGCTGAATGTGCTTTTCGTTCCAAGCGAGAAACCCTATCACGACCGGAAAGTAACGTTGCTGAACGGCCCGCATACCGTCCTGTCGCCGGTAGGCTACCTGTCCGGCTTAAATACGGTACGCGAATGTGTGGAAGATGAAACAGTCGGAAAATTCGTCCGCCAAGTGATGTACGAGGAATTGTTGCCAACCCTGGACTTACCCGCCGACGAATTGGAACGGTATGCCGGCGACGTACTCGACCGCTTCAAAAACCCGTTTGTAAAACACTTTGTCACAAGCATCATGTTAAATTCTTTCCCGAAATACAAAACCCGCGACTTGCCCGGATTGAAAATTTATCTGGAGCGAACCGGACAGTTACCCTCTGGCCTGGTCTTGGGATTGGCCGGAATAATCACTTACTACAAAGGAGGTAAACGCGGAAATGACGACATTGTTCCGAATGACGACAAAACTATCCTGGGTTTATTGACCGAACTTTGGAAATTGAACGATGTCGCGAAAGTAGCGCAAGGCGTTTTAGCCGCCGAATTTATCTGGGGTGAAGATCTGAATAAAATAAACGGATTAACCGAAAAGCTTACGGCATATTTGCGAATCATACAGGAAGAGGGAATAAAAGAAGGAATAAAAAAAGCGCTATGCGGTTTCTAAAGATAAATCCGGCAGATAATGTTGCAGTCGCATTGACGGATTTGCATCGCGGCGAGCAAGTAGAAATAGAGGATCATGCAATTACGTTGTTGTCGGATGTTGCGGCCGGACATAAATTTGCTTTGTCGGATATTCCGGAGAAAGCCTGCATCATTAAATATGGTTATCCCATCGGACATGCACGTCGACCGATATTACAGGGAGAATGGGTGAACGAGGAAACCATAAAAACCAATTTGTCCGGCCTTCTGGATTATGAATATCATCCACAGCCGGTTGTACTGGATATTCCGGACAGGAATCTCACTTTTGAAGGATACCGGCGTGCCAATGGCGAAGTTGCTGTCCGCAATGAAATCTGGATCATCCCGACCGTTGGATGCGTAAACGGAACGGTGCAGGCATTGGCCGAAAACCTGCGCCGGGAAACACAAGTGAAAAATGTGGACGCCATTGTCGCTTATCCGCATAATTACGGCTGCTCGCAATTGGGCGATGACCATGAGCATACAAGGAAAATCTTACGGAATATGGTTCTGCATCCTCATGCCGGCGGCGTGCTGGTGGTGGGATTAGGTTGTGAAAACAATCAGCTAAGCGCTTTCCGCGAAATGCTGGGAATGTATGACGAATCCCGCATCAAATTTATCGAGACACAAAAAGTAGAGGATGAATACAAAACGGGAATGTGTTTGCTGCGGGAAATTTATGATGTTGTTTCCGGAGATGTCAGGGAAAGTATTCCTGTTTCCGAATTGAAAGTCGGATTAAAATGCGGCGGTTCGGATGGATTTTCCGGAATAACTGCCAATCCGCTGTTAGGTGTATTCTCCGATTTCCTGATCGCTCAGGGAGGAACTACCGTATTGACGGAAGTTCCGGAAATGTTCGGCGCGGAACAACTGTTGATGAATCGTTGTGCGAGTAAAGCGGTTTTTGACAAAACCGTCTGCTTAATCAATGAATTTAAAGATTACTTCCTGAAAAACGGGCAGTCGGTGTACGAAAATCCTTCTCCGGGCAATAAGGCGGGCGGCATTTCTACACTGGAAGAAAAATCGTTGGGATGTACACAGAAATGCGGTCGTTCACTGGTGAAAGATGTCTTGCGCTATGGCGAACGTATTCGGGCGAAAGGCCTGAGTTTACTCAGCGCTCCCGGAAATGACTTGGTTGCATCTACGGCATTGGCAGCCGGCGGCTGTCATCTGGTCTTGTTCACGACCGGACGCGGCACGCCTTTCGGAACGTTTGTGCCGACTGTAAAGGTTTCGACGAACACCGATTTGTACCGGAGAAAACCGGGATGGATTGATTTCAATGCCGGTACAATCGTCGAAAACGAAACCGTCGACGAGGTAAACGAACGGTTCATTCACCGAATCATTCGTATTGCCAGCGGCGAACAGGTAAACAATGAAAGAAAAGGATACCGCGAGATTGCTATTTTCAAAACGGGAGTTACATTGTGATTATAAGAACAGAAAGTTAAGAACTAAAAATTAAGAAAGAAAAAATGAAAAGGAGATTATTATTACTGTTGTTGTTGGGTGTTTTTTTATCGGTAGCCTGTTCTACGGAGTCCATAAAAATTAAGATAGAAAATACCCTGGAGTTTGATCGAAATGGAGAGATGGTAGAAATCTCAACAGTCGACCTAAAAGCGGATTTCACCCATAAAACTTACCTGCTGAAAGATGAAAAGGGAGTGGAAACAGGGTATCAATTATTGAAGAATAGCAAAGTACCGGTACTGATCTTTCAGGCAAATGTGCCTGCCCAATCATCGGCTACTTACACCCTGGTCGAAGGTACGCCGGCAAATGTCGCCATTCGGACGCAAGCGCGTTTGGTTCCGGAAAGAAGAGATGATTTTGCCTGGGAAAACGATATTGCTGCTTTCCGTATGTATGGTCCTGCCCTGGAAGAAATTGAAAATCCAAGTAATGGTGTGGATATATGGGTAAAATACAAAGACGAACCGGTAATGGACGCTATTTATGAGGGGACTCTTCGCAAACTTTCCTATCACGAAGACAATGCCCTGGGAGGCTTCGACAGCTATGATGTTGGACATACGCTGGGCGCCGGCGGAAATGCGCTTTACACCAACCGCCTATGGCTTGGAGATGCTTTCGACAGCTACGAAATACTCGAATCCGGCCCCCTGCGTTCGGTTTTCACCCTGATTTACGATACAATCCGGATGAACGACATGTATTATGCAGAAACGCTGACGATTACCACCGATGCCGGAAGTATGCTGAATAAGGGAGTGGTTAACTATCAGGGACTGGAACAGCCGGTTCAACTGGCTACAGGTATTTTCATGCACAGGGATAGTGCGAATGTCTTTTACGATAAGGAAAACCGGGTATTGTCGTACACAAAAAATATCACTACCAACAAAGGCCTTTCACAGGGACAGCACTATATCGGTATCTATGTACCGGAAGCATCTTCGGAACCGTTTATAGAAGACAACCAGTACATCCTGCTGAGTGATTATAAAATGGGCAACGACTTTACCTATTATTTCGGCGGCGCCTGGAGCCAATGGAAGTTTCCGACAGAGCAGGGGTGGTGTGACGCTTTAATTCGTTTCAGTCAGGCAAAAAAGGAGCCTTTGAAGATTAAAGTTTTAGAATAGTCGTTTATTTTGGAAACAATTCTCGCATTCCAGCATTTTGTATTAATTTGTGATACTGGCACTTTCTATGTAATGGATTCAATGTCATTTCTTTTATTTATTGCTTACGTATGATTTGAATCCGGAACGGATTGCATCCGGTAGCTGGAATCTGGAACGGATTCTATCCGAGTAGCCTGAATCCGGAACGGATTTTATCTCGGTAGCCGGATGTGAAACGTCCGGTTGTATGTGCGACGTCGAAGCAAAGCGGCGAAGCCCCGAAATATTTTTATGTACATCGCATGAATCGAATCCATTCATCGGATAAAATATTTCGGGGCTTCGCCGCTTTGTTTCTACGTCGTAATATACCCGACGTTAAAACGTTCGGGCTACCAAGATGGCATCCGTTCCGGATGCCGTTGCAACAAAGTCTTTCTTTCCTAATATTTTGATACGGTTGCCCTGGTATAATATTCATAATTCGTTGAAAATAAAAAAAACATTTTATGGATTAAAAATAAAGTTATACTTTTACACATATTTAAGAGATGTTGGCAAGCGGTAGTGCCAGCGGAGTTTATTTCGTAAATATTACATTCAACAATAGCGTACAAACAATTAAAATAATAAAAAAATAAATTGATTCCCATGCGAAAAAGAATTATCATCTCCCTTTTTGCCGTTTTCACGGCTGCATCATCCTGGGCATGTACCAACCTGTTAGTAGGTAAGTCCGCCTCTATTGACGGCTCTACAATCGTTACCTATTCTGCCGACTCGTATGCTTTGTACGGCGAGTTATATCACTGGCCGGCAGCAACGTATCCCTCGGGAACGCTGCATGACGTTTACGAATGGGATACCGGCAAGTATCTGGGACAAATTTCCCAGGCAACCCAAACCTGCAACGTGACAGGCAATATGAACGAACACCAGCTTTGTATCGCTGAAACAACTTTCGGCGGACGTTCCGAGTTAGCGGATACAACAGGAATCATGGACTACGGAAGTCTGATATATATCACGCTTCAGCGGGCAAAAACCGCACGGGAGGCGATCAATATTATGACCCAACTGGTGGAAACTTACGGCTATTACAGTGGCGGCGAATCTTTCTCTATTGTTGACAAAAATGAAGTCTGGATCATGGAAATGATCGGAAAAGGCGTCGGCAATAAAGGCGCTGTCTGGGTTGCCGTTCGTATTCCGGACGATTGTATTGCCGCCCATGCCAACCAGTCGCGGATACACCAATTTCCATTGAATGACAAGGAGCATTGCCTGTATTCGAAAGACGTAATCTCTTTCGCCAAAGAGAAAGGCTATTATCAGGGCGCCGATAAAGATTTCAGCTTTTCACAAGCTTACAATCCGCTGGATTGGGGTGGATTGCGGTATTGCGAGGCGCGTGTTTGGAGCTTTTACAACCGTTATACGGACAATGCCGGTCAATGGCTTCCTTACCTGTTGGGAGAAGATCCGATGCCCATGCCTTTGTTCGTAAAACCCAACCGGAAACTGGGCGTGAAAGACCTCATGGATATGATGCGCGACCATTACGAAGGAACGGTTTTCGATCCGACACAAGATTGGGGCGCCGGGCCTTTTCATTCTCCCTATCGTTTCAATCCGCTCACCTTTGAAGTTGATGGTGTGAAATATGGTTTTGAACGGCCTATTGCTACTCAGCAGACTGCTTTTACTTTCGTCGGACAACTGCGCAGTACATTACCCGATGCCATAGGCGGCGTACTCTGGTTTGGAGTCGACGACGCCCGTTTTACGGTTTATACGCCCATGTACGCAAGCATGACTGAAGTTCCCGAATGTTATCGCGTGGGAAATGGCGATTTCACACATTTTTCGTGGACTTCCGCTTTTTGGATTCATAACTGGGTGGCTAATTTGGCATATTCCCGATATAATCAAATGGTTCATGATGCACAGGCACTACAGGATCAACTGGAAAACGGCTACTTGACGGCACAAGCAGAGTTGGAACAAAAAGCAATGGAATTGCTTCTTTCCGATAAAAAAGCTGCCGTTTCTTTTTTGACGAACTATAGTATCGACGTCGCCCAACAAGCATTGGATGCATGGAAAAGATTGGGCGAAACGCTAATCGTCAAATACATGGATGGTGTAGTGAAAAAAGAAGAAAACGGACGCTTCATCTCCAATAAATACGGTGGCTCTCAATACCCTAACCGCCCGGCATTCGATGAAAATTTCTTACGCGAAGTGGTCAAACAAAAGGGAGAATGGCTAAGAGAGAAAGCAATCAAATAACGATCGCCCACCGGCAAAAAAAATTATTTTTCGGATTGTTTCACACGCCGCTGCATCAGGAATACATACACTCCGGATATCAGCAAAAGCACGCCAAAACCATCTCCTATCGGAACATGGCTTCCATTTCCACCTCCTCCGGGAGCGGCCCGTAAGGCCGATTTCGAATCGGTTTCGAACAGACCTATCGTTTCGGTTATGGATGATAATGGCAATTGTGTCTGCTTGCGTGATTCTTCTGTAACGGAAGATGCAGCAGGCGTCGATGTATGTTGCTTTCCGTACAGTCCCGGCCCACCGGATGCCGGACACAAAATCGGGAACATTGCCATCACAATTGCAATCAATGTTTTTTGATACATTCGTGAGCGCTCTTTCCGCTTCACACGCTGGGATGAGAAAATAGAACGAATAGTCTCAGTGGTTTGTTTCATCATAAAAAGTTTTAAATAATTCAATCGGTTAATGTTTACATTGCTATGCTCCGATGCTTGCTGAATCCTTTAATTATCGTATTTCGGCACAAATCTGTAGCATCGTGTAAGTTATATGCACTTTGAGGGGGCAAAGGTAGAGCAAAAAAACAGAAAACAAAACCAATGCCCTATAAATATTTAAAATAAATCCGTAGTTTTGCGAAAAAATTCGTCACGAAAAGGCGAGAAAACAAAGATTTAATGGAATTTAGCAACAAAGAAATACGCCGTAAACTTCAAGGAAAAATCTTTGAAGTAATTACTGAAACGGCAGATAAAATGGGATTGGAAACCTATGTAATAGGCGGTTATGTTCGAGATATTTTTTTGAATCGACCCTCCAAAGACATCGACGTTGTCTGCGTGGGAAGCGGCGTCGCTTTAGCACAAGCCGTTGCCGAACGGTTGAAGAAAAAGAAGTTTCTAACCGTTTTCAAAACCTACGGAACGGCTCAAATAAAATATGGAGAAGTAGAAGTGGAATTTGTCGGCGCACGGAAAGAATCCTATACCAGAGATTCCCGCAATCCAATCGTAGAAGACGGCACGCTACAGGACGACCAGAACAGGCGGGATTTTACCATCAACGCCTTAGCCCTTTGCCTGAACAAAGACCGCTACGGAACACTCATCGACCCTTTCAACGGTTTGCAGGATATGGAAGCCTTGCGCATTTGTACGCCGTTAAATCCGGACATCACCTTCAGCGACGATCCGCTCCGTATGATGCGGGCGGTACGCTTTGCTTCCCAGTTAGGTTTCTTCGTAGATCCCGATACGTTCGATGCTATCGAAAGAAATCGTGAACGGATTCATATCATTTCTCAAGAACGGATTGTGGATGAGTTGAACAAGATAGTCCTCTCGCCGGCGCCTTCCGTCGGATTTGACTTGCTGGAAAAAACGGGATTGTTGAACATCATTTTACCGGAATTGACCGCCCTGAAGGGTATAGAAACGAAAGTCGGAATTGGCCATAAAGATAATTTTGCCCATACGCTGAAAGTATTGGACAATATCGCCAAAAAAACGGATAATCTGTGGTTGCGCTGGGCAGCCGTTTTTCACGACATTGCCAAACCTGCAACGAAGCGGTTTGACCCAAAACTCGGCTGGACATTCCACAACCATAACTACGTCGGAGAAAAGATGATTCCCAACATTTTCAAACGCATGAAGTTTCCATTGAATGAAAAAATGAAGTATGTACAGAAAATGGTCTCTTTGCACATGCGCCCCAGCATGTTGTCCGACGAAGGAATTACCGATTCCGCCATCCGCCGCCTTCTTTTCGACGCCGGAGATGATATTGATGACCTGATGACGCTTTGCGAAGCAGATATTACTTCCAAAAATCCGGAAAAAGTCCGGAAATACCTGAATAATTTCCAAATCGTCCGTCAAAAACTGAAAGATATCGAAGAAAAAGACCGTATCCGCAATTTCCAGCCTCCCATCAGCGGAGAAGATATTATGCAAATCTTCAATTTAACTCCGGGACGGGAAGTCGGACAACTGAAAACGTCTATCAAAGATGCTATCCTGGACGGTATCATCCCTAATGAATACGATGCCGCCTACCTGTATCTATTGAAAAAAGGAGAAACAATGGGATTAATTAAACCGGATAAAAATGCTTTTAAGAACTAAAAGTGGGCTGGTGCACGTAATTTTTAGTTTTAAAATGTTTCACCAAATATTTTGTTTTTCAATTTTTTGCATTACTTTTGCGGCGAAGATTTTAAAAGCGAAAAACTAAAAGTGAAAAGTTTTTTATGATGGTTGTGAAAATTAATAGTGTGGGTTTATGTTTTTTTAACGAAGATTGTTTGGTGGTCTCTGATAAAATATCAACACACACACACACACACACACACACACACACACACACACACACACACACACACACACACACACACACACACACACACACACCTGTTATGGTGCGAATGTAATCCCCGTTCAAAAATCTGTCTCATTTCAAAGCCTCCGAAAAAAAGGAATTGTTCCTTTTTTTTGGAGGCATTTTTACATATATACACACTTCGTAACATCACTTACAATTCACAATTACTCACTATTAAACAGTCAATTTATGAAACAAA
>JAISFI010000189.1 GCA_031263685.1 Dysgonamonadaceae bacterium
CCATGCGCTTCGGAAAATGTACCGGCATCACCTTTATCGATTCGACCCGAATCGCCGTTTGCCACAACAAGCGCATCAACCGCAACAGGGTTTTCAAAGACGTAGCCAAACGCGGAAAAAGCTCTATGGGCTGGTTCTACGGCTTCAAACTGCATCTTGTCTGCAACGACAGGGGAGAACTGCTCTCCTTTTGCCTTACTCCCGGAAACATTGACGACCGCGACCCGCAAACGGTCAGGACGCTGACAAAGACCCTGTTTGGAAAAATCTTTGGCGATAAGGGATATATATCCGCTTCCCTTTTTGAAATGCTTTTCAACGACGGCATTCACCTCGTTACCGGAATAAAATGCAACATGAAAAACCGCCTGATGGGACTGAGAGACAAAATCCTGCTGCGAAAACGCTCTGTTATTGAAACTATTAACGACGAACTGAAAAATATATGCGACGTCGAACATTCCCGCCACCGTTCCCTGCACAACTTCATCATGAACCTCATTGCCGCGCTCGGAGCATACTCGTTTTTTGATAAAAAACCTGCCATAAAACTCGAGAGGGAACTCCCCTCAGGACAACTTTCCCTTTTTTATTGATTAAGGTTTGCCTGCCCTTTATTCAAGGCGAACTGACCTCGCTCCTACAACGGAGTTAGGCAAATGTAGTCCCATAGCCTCGCCTGCATTTCGGTGACCGTTGGTTCGGGGCTGTAACTACCGCTATGGTCGCTTGGCAAATAATCATTCTGCTTTTTTTTACCTGAAATTTCAAAACAATTTCTTAGAGTTTTAACTAACCAGTGAACATAAATACAATCATTCAGAACAATATTTCAAGTCTGAAGGAGCGCCGATATTTACTTTTGCAGAATAAATTTTAAATTTAATTTCATGAGCAACAAAACAAACCAAACATTCAAGTTAAGTGCGCTCACGCTGATTTTATTATTTTCAGGAACCTTTTACGGATTTGCCCAACAAACGATCCAAGGGAAGGTGCTGGATGATACAACCGGAGAGGCGCTTATCGGAGTATCCGTAACCGTACAGGGTACATCATCGGGTACTGTAACCGATATCGACGGGAACTTCCGGCTGCCCGCAGCAAAAGAAGCGACCTTGCAATTTTCGTATCTCGGTTATCACAACCAGAGCGTAAAAGTGAGCGATAATCGCAGTTTTACCGTGCGGATGCTGGAAGACAGCCACGAATTGGACGATGTGGTGGTAGTCGGCTACGGCGTTCAGAAAAAAGCGTCCAGTGTAGGGTCTATCGTCCAGACCCGGGGCGAAGAACTGCTCAAGGTCGGGAACCTCAATTCCTTGTCGGAAGCCCTGCAAGGAAAACTGAACGGCGTGATTACCATCAATAACAACGCCAAACCGGGCGCCAACACGGCTGACATATATATACGCGGTAAAGCGTCGATGGGCGACAACTCCCCGCTTGTGCTGGTGGACGGGATGGAACGGAACATGAACGACGTGGACATGAACGAAATCGAATCGATTTCGGTACTGAAAGATGCTTCGGCAACTGCCGTTTACGGTGTAAAAGGCGCCAACGGGGTGATACTTGTAACTACCCGGCGCGGCGAAGCCAAAGCGCCGAGAGTCAGTTTTTCCGCCAATCTGGGGATTAAGCAATTTACCACCAATGTGAATTTTGCCGATTACCTCACTTCCATGCAATATTATAATAAGGCGGTGGCCAACGAAGGAGACTGGTCGAAGCAAATTCCGCAATCGACCATGGATGCTTGGCGCCAAGCTTACGCAACCGGTAATTATGGCCCGTACAACGACGTCTTTCCACAAATAGACTGGTTCGATGAATTAGTCCGGGATTTCGGGTTTTCACAAAATTACAACCTGAATGTAAGCGGCGGCGATAACTTTGTTACTTATTTTGTTTCGGTAGGCTATCAACATGATGGCGACAATTATAAAATAGAAAAGCAGGATGATTTTGACCCCCGCTATTGGTTCTCCCGCTACAACTGGCGTTCCAATCTGGATTTCAACGTAACAAAAACCACGCGCTTTTCGGTGAAAATTGCGGGCAAGGTCGGGTATCAGAACGAGCCGGTGATAGCAGGCACGGCGGGAACTACCGAACTCTTCACGCCTATCTTGACAACCGCCACCAACCAGTTCCCCATCCGGTACAGCGACGGAGTCTGGGGCGAAGGAACAGTTATGGGCTACAACATTTTAGCCAACATCTCTACGCGCGGGCAGGAGCTGAACAAAACCTTTCAGGGCTGGTACGACGCCGAATTGGAACAAAAACTCGATTTTCTGACCAAAGGACTTTCGGCTAAAGCCAAAGTGCAGTACAACTCCTATTCGACAACCAACACCCGCTACCGGCAAGGCGCCATATATAACGACGAAGCTTTCGCCTCGCAAAACCAAGCCGATATTCGGGAACATCGCGAGTACGATTATACCAATCCCACCGTTCACCCCGACGGCTCCATCACGTATCCCTTACGGGGAGAACCGACGTGGTTCCCCAACAAAGACCATGTGGGAGACTATCCCACAGGTGTAACGTATGACTCCTTCGGCGATTACGGACGGAAATTGTATTACGAACTCTCGATGGACTACACACGTTCTTTCGGCGACCACAACGTAACGGCGCTGGCTTTGTTCAGCCGCAAGGTTACCGATAGCGCCGGCAGTGGCGGAAATTTCTCGTTCCCGGTGTATTATCAGGATTATGTGGGACGTGTTACCTATAACTGGAAGGAACGGTACTTGTCGGAAATCAACATGTGCTACAACGGATCCGAAAAATTTGCGCCCGGAAAACGATACGGCTTTTTCCCGTCGTTATCCGTCGGATGGCGTATTTCGGAAGAGCCTTTTGTGCAGAAACTCGTCGGCCAAACACTCTCCAACCTGAAAGTAAGATATTCGCTGGGGCAAACAGGTAGCGACTCCAATGCCGGACGGTTCGCTTATATCCAGTTGTTCGATATGGGTGGTAGCGCAAACTTCGGCTATTTGCAGAATATTGCGCACGGCCCTTTCTATTCCGAAGGAACGCCGGCCAATTCCAACGCCACATGGGAAACTTCTACCGTACAGAATCTGGGAATCGAAATCGGACTGTGGAACAAACTTACCATTAACGCCGATTTATTCGACGAACACCGCACAAAAATGCTGATGAAGCGCCAGACAATGCCGCCATGGGTTGGAATGCCAAGTCTTCCCTCGGTAAATATGGGCAAAACCAAGAATCACGGAATAGAACTCGAATTAAGCTGGCGCGATAAAATAAACAAGGATTTCAATTATCATATAGGCCTGAATATTGCCGCCAGCGAGAACCGCATCGTATTTAACGATGATCCCTATGATTTGGATGCTCACCTCAAAGATGCAGGCAAGCCTATCGGGTATCAGTCGCGGTTTATTGCAGTAGGAAACTATGGCTCTATCGACGATATTTATAACTATGCACAAACCGGTATTTCGGGCATAACCACCGGACAAATGCTTCCGGGCGATTTGGTATATGCCGATTATAACGGCGATGGAATCATCAACAGCAACGACAATGTAGTGGTCGAAGAACTGAACTATCCGCTGACGACTTTCTCGCTGAACTTAGGGTGCAAATACAAAGGTTTCGGACTAAACCTGTTGTTTTATTCTCCGCAGGGCATCAATAAAAACCTGCCCGACGCTTATCTGTGGGATTTCAATCTGGATAATGTCAAGGCGCAGCCCAATGCCAACGAAAGCTGGACGCCCCAAACGGCCAATAGCGAAGGCGTGATGCGACCCGCCATCAGAACGTTGATAGCCCACAACAATGCGGCTTCTACCTATAAATACCGCGACTATTCGTATATCCGCCTGAAAAATGTGGAACTGAACTATACGGTTCCGAAAAAACTGCTTAAAAAATTCGGCATCGACCATATACAGTTATATGCCAATGGCAACAACCTGATTACGTGGTCGAATTTAGACAAGCGCGTCGACCCCGAAACCGGCGGAGTCGGTTCGTATCCTATCGTAAGAACGGTTACTTCGGGTATAAGAATGTCATTCTAACTTTACATAGTATAATGAAAATGAAAAAAATATATAGTTGGCTGTTAAGCCTTTTCACACTGCTGACATTCAACAGTTGTGAATCATACCTCGACAAGTCGCCCGACATGGGACTTGCAGAAGACGACATTTATAAAGATTATAATTCTATCACCGGATTCCTTGACTATGCTTATCAGAATTACCTGATAAATTATTTCAATGTAATGGACGATATGAATGATAACAAGTTTTATTTGGGTGGAATTTCCGACGAATTTTCGACAACGCTCAACACCTCGCCGACTATTGGCATCCATACGGGAAATTGGTTGAAAAAACAAGGCAATTCGACCGACGAAATCGGCAATTCGGGCAAATCCCAAATCGGAAGGTCGTACAGGGCTATCCGCGTCATGAACCGTGTCATTGCTAATATCGACCGGATAAACTTGACCGAAGATGAACGCAACAAAGTGTTGGGACAAGCCTATTTCTACCGTGCATGGTATTATTTCCAAGTGATTATCCGGCATGGAGGAATGCCCAGATTGGACAGGGTTTTTGTTGGCGATGGAGACGAAAACGTCCCGCGCATGACCTACCACGAATCGCACGAATGGATGATGGAAGATATGGAGGAAGCCCTGCGCTTACTGCCCGAATACTGGGACGAAAACAATGTGGGTCGCCCCGATAGAATAGCCGCGCTGGGACTCCGCGCTATGGCGCAGCTCTATGACGCCAGTCCGCTGATGCAAAACGGGCTGACCCATACTGCCGTCATGCCTTACGACCAAGAGCGCGCCGCCTTAGCCGCCCAATATTCCGAAGCCGCTATCCATTACTTAGACTACGAGCAGCCTTCCGCCGCTCCGCATCAGCGCCGGTTGATGACCGCCGGCGAATATAAAAATATTTTCTATTTCAAACGCGGAAACGGTAATCCTTTTGCTACAGCCGAAGCGGTTTGGTATTGCCGCAAAGCCATTGACGGCGATAGAGCTACCTGTATCCGTCGTCTTTGGCTGCCTGTTTTCTTGGAAACGTTAGCCGGACCTGACGCCGCCGCCTGCTACCTGCCGACCCAAAACATG
>JAISFI010000387.1 GCA_031263685.1 Dysgonamonadaceae bacterium
CCAATCGCAAAATGCACCACAGTGTTCCCATCTATCTTTTTTCCGATTACCCAGGGATTACTCGCTTTCAGTTCAGGATCATACAGTTTTTTGCCGACGTCTATGCGGACGATAAGAAAAGAAAGATCTACCCGCAAGCCGATACCTGTGGCCATAGCGATTTCCCTGTAAAAAGAATGCCATTGAAATTGTCCGCCCGGTTGATTGGGATAGTTGCGAATAGTCCAGATGTTGCCGGCGTCGAGAAAGCCCGCAAATTCCAGCATCGGTACAAATTTGTAACGGTATTCCACGTTGAGCAAAAGTTTCAGGTCGCCGGTCTGCGAACTGAAATCTCGGATGTCGCTGTATGCACCGGGACCTAATTGACGAGTATTCCAACCTCTCACATTATTGGGGCCGCCACCGTAGTAACGCTTTTCGAATGGAGGTATCGTGGAGTTGCCGTAAGGATAGACGATCCCTAATCCTCCATGCAAAGCGATGGTATTTTTTTCATTCAAGCGATAGGCCTGTGAATAATCGAGATCGGCTTTCACGTATTGGGCGAACGGATTTCCCAGCAGTTCGTATTGTCCGTTTTCATTGACATTGGCATGGCCGAGATGATAAAGTCCCGACAGCAGATTGCCCGAAAGTTCCACGCCGTATCGCAACGTGTACAGGCGACTGAAATAACGATATTTCCCCAGATTGGTATATAATCCGTTGTATCCGATGCTGGCGGTAAAGACGTTATCATAACTTACTTTGGTGAGGTAGTTATTTTCGGCATTGATATATTCGTTGAAGGTCTGCGATTTGTAAGGCATGGCTACGAAGTTGACATCCAATACGCTCAGGTTATGTTGCAAGCGGCCTCTGAGACTTTCCCATTTGTATTTCCAGGCAGCGTTGAAGAAGTTGCGAGTATATTCCGGGCGGCTTTGCATATCCAGACTAAGTTCGAACCGAGTATTTGCCCTGAACAGTTTTTTGATTTTATGTCCTATCAGTGGGAAAATAATTTTCGGAAATGTCAGACTTGTTTCGATGCCGGCTTCATAATAGTTATGCGCCAGGAGATTTTCTTCTTCCGAGGTGCCGGCAATAAATTCGTAGGCGCCTTTGAGTTTGATGTTCAGCATTTCCGAACCGTTAAAAATATTGTTGTGGGTGTAGGAAATGTTACCGGCGAGACCTAAATCACCGGCATTGTTCGTTCCATCCAGGCCCATTTGTATACCGTGGATATTGCCGGGAGTAAGATATATGTAGCAGTCTAAGGCTTTAAGAGTGTCGTCGGTGACGACTTCTTTGTACTCGATACTGGCTTTACCGACGGCGCTCAAAGAGCTGGTCAGGTTGTAGGTTTCTTCCGCCAGTTGTTCACTGTACAGTTGTCCCGGTCGGATGAGCGTATTATCGTACAATACATTCGGACGGATAAAATGCGAGGCGTCGTAAAAAACATGCAAATCATTGTATATTGTCGAATCCACGGGAATAAACCGGCGGCCGCTTATCGGGTCATAGCCGCTGTACACGCTGATTTTCCGGATAGAATAGGGACGAAAATCTGTCGTATCCTGCAATGTCAAAATCAAATCGACCTGATTCGACCGGAGCGCCGTATCCGCCAAATAGTGCATGTTATCGGTCGCCAAACTGTAATATCCGGTATTGCGGAACAACTGATTCATGTTTTGCCGTTCTTCTTCCAGCAGGGAGGCATCGAACATCGTACCTTCTTTAATTTTTGAACGTAGACGGATTTGCATTTTTTTTAGCTTGGACGAAATATATTTGTCCAGGAAATCGACCGTATAGTTTCTTATTTTGTAAGGCTCGCCACTGGTTATGTTGTAACTGACATTGACCTTTTTCGGAGCCACCGTATCTACAAGACTGCTCACTTCGGCATGTAAATAGCCTTTATTTTCCATTTCGGTACGCAGTTCGTTGACCGATTGAGGGACGGTTTTCGGGTTGTAGATGACGGGAGCTTCTCCCATTTTTCGGATGAATCTTTTGAAACGGTTGGTGGTATCTCCCAAATTGTAGAGACCGATGTGGAATTTGGAGTTGTTGGCTTTCTGTTTGACATATCCTTCCAGTACAACAGGTTTGACGTTTTTAGCATCCGTCGTAATTCGAACGTCATTCAGCAGGAACGAGCCGTCCGGCACATGCTTAGTCGTGTTGCAGGCGAACTGCATGACACATAACATGACGCATAGCAAGACGGGTAGTGCTTTATGGATTTTCTTTTTTTGTTTCATTTGTTTCCGGAGGGTTATCATCGTTCTCTTCTTTTTCTTCTTTACGGAAGAAAAGGCGTCTTGCAGTTGTCGAGAACAGTTCCCTGAAAGTCTTGGATTCTTTTCTGTAAACGACGCCGAGACCTTGTGTTGTGAGCGATTGTCGGTAATATTCATCGTTTGTAACATTGTATGCTTTCAGGCTGAGTTCTCCTGTTTTTGTCAATTTATATTCTGCCCGGAAATCTCCGGTGATGTTGTTGTCTTGGGCGGTACTGTTTTTGTATCCGATATTGGTATTGAGCATCAGGCGGTTATTGAACAATTTGGTAGAGACGTTTACATCCATTTCGAGGTCGGAAAAATTGTCGTCGTTAGAACGGAAGCTGGTGCCGATGCTCCAGTTTTCTTTGAGTGCGCTCGAAAGCAGGTTATTGAGCTGTCCGCTCAGTGTAGACGACGCGAGGTTTGTCCAAATACTGGTTTTTGCAGCAGTGCCGTTGTTTCCTTCCGGCGGGAAAAAAGTTCCTAGGGCCAGTAAGTAGGCGACTTCTCGAATCTTAATGTCGTCCGAATGCATCAAGCCGGATATTTTTCGTTTTACATTTTCGTCTACATCCGGTACTTTTACGTCGTAGGCAATATTCATGTTGTCGAATGTACCGGAAATGTTCAGAATACAGTTTGTATTTACCCGCGTGCTGGAGAGGTGCATATCGTTGGCGAAACTTTCGTCGAGGGAAGTTAAGTCTGCCCGCAGTGCATAGAGGGCAGTGACATCGAAGGTCGTTGCCGGCAAGTTTCCTTTGAAGGTTACGGCGCTGCCTTTCTGGAGGGTAAATTCCCTTTTGGTGATATTTTGGAGGGAGAGCGCGCATTTTCCTTCTTCAACGGTATAGTTTCCGGTCAATTTCATGTCGCCGGACGGCATTTTGTAGTCGAAGCGGATATTGCCCGTTCCAGTGGCGGTGGCAGCATCTTTGCTTGCGGGATTGATGATGACGCCCAGCGTCAGGTTGGGAGTTACAGTTACCGACAGCGATAAGTTGATAGGTAGAGAAAGTGCAGTCCTGGCGGGGACGACCGGATACACTGTTGTTTGATGTTCCGCCAACAGGGTGTCTTCCTTTTCCGGCTGGATGTAAGTGATATTTCCGTATTGGTTGGATACGGCTTCCTCTTCCGGGAGACGGACATAAACCTTGCCGGACGTTCCTTCACGTACAGAAGCTTTGATATTCAGTCCCTTTTCCGTTCCGGTGATGTCGGCAGCGCCGGACAGTTTCAGGGTGCCATAAAACATGCTGTCTGTCTGTATCGGATTGCTCAACACGAGGAAATCTCTCATGGACGTCTTGATGTTGGCATCGAAAGTCTTGAAGCCGTTATATGTAATTTTTCCCGATATCGTCGTTCCGTTTCCATTGAAATCTTTAATTTGAAAACGATTGAAATCCAGCGTGTGCGGAGCAATCTTGATAGAATCCGATATCCGGTACCTGACGTTCGTCGCATTGATGCCAACTACAGCGTTTTGCAGTGACATGGTTCCTGCAATATCCGGCTGCGTCAGTTTTCCGGTAACGGCAAAGGCAAGGTTTGCATCACCCCGCAGTCCGAAAAGAAAATCTTTGGTAAACGGTTGCAACCAGTCCAATGGAAGCTCCTGCATGTTTACGTTTACGTTAATGGAATCTTTTGCCGGCAGTATATAACCGGAGATATTGGAGGGCGGACGGTCTTCCGGTTGCTGGAGCGTGATGTTCAGACGGGCGCCCTGCAAGCGTTCGCTCCAGACGCTTCGTATCGCCGCGCTGCCGATTTCCCTGTCTTCGACGAGAATATCTTTGACCGAGAAGTCGTTGGTGAAGAATACGGGAGTGGCCAGCAAGCGTTTACCAATGATTTTACCATTGATTTCGGCCTGAAGTTTCACATCATTATATTGCAACATTTCCAGGAACGGGCGTATTTGCAGGTGTTGAAAAGAGACAGTCAGGCTGTCGCTGCTGTTGGCGGAGCAAATGCCGTCGATGAGGATATTTCCACTGGACGGGTGGTTGATTTCAAAGTGGTCGATGGCGTATATCTCTCCGATCTTGGAAAAACCACATTCCTTTATTTCAAACGTTTGATGTTGAAAGTGGGGAGCCGAAGGATGGATCGAGCCGAAAATATGGGGAAAATCCTGTGTGTGAAGCGTGTCGCTTACGAATGTTGCACCGGCGGCGATGAAGCCGTCCAGATCGATGGCTTTGTTGTTGTAATCTAATTTCAAATCTACACTGTCCGATTGGGCAGCAACGGACAAGCGGAAAGCAGTGGTATCAACGTCGGCGTAGTGGGTTTGCAGCCATCCGGTCAGTTGCCGAGCAGGGAAGAGTGTCTGTATTTGCAGTTTATTTCGGTAAAGCGGTATCCGGTTGACGGTTATTTGTGGGAAATCGGCCTGTAAATCAAATGTATGGGTTGTATCGCTGAAACTTCCCTGTATCTTTCCCGGCAGGACGACTGCTACGGGCAATTGAAGGGCATTGGAAAGCGCTTCTGTTTGCCGGATGGTAACATCTATGTCGAAATCATCGCTTCCGCGCGTGTTTGCCGTATAGGGGATGAGACTTGGCAGATAGGGATGGAAAGCGTTCATCAGTGAGACAGGAAGCGTTGTCCAGGCATAATGTCCATGGATGGTGGCCTGGATGATTTCCGATTGTATGCGGATGTTTTTTTCTCTCCGGCCATTATTCTGGCTATCATTTTCCAGATTTTCCAGCAAGAGTTCAAACTGTTTTTGATCGAATAGATGATCCCCGTTTTTGAAAGACAGGTTCTGAATGGATAGTGTTCCCTCCATTTCGTCGGGAGAAGCGCCGTAGATGTTCGCCTCCACAGCAGCGTGCAGGCCTGAGGAGGTAAATCCTTGCACCAGATGTAATTGATCCAGCAATAAGGTGTCGATGTCGGCCTGCAGGCGGATATGCGCTTTTCCTTCGGCAGAGGTATCGTACAGGCCGTTGAGCGTGATGCGGGCATTTGTATCATTGAACAGCGCCTGCAATGAAACACTGTCTTCCCGGTACAATACATTTGCCCGAAGTTGTTGGTAGTTGTACTGGTTGAAGACGAATTGGCGGACTTGCAAATCTGCCTGTGCAGCAATTTTTCCGTGTAGGATTTCTCCGGTCGATGTCAGTGTCAGGGCAGCGTTTCCATAAATCGTATCCGACATCAGTTGGTTTACATTGAAACTGTCGGTTTGCAGGGTGAGGTCGAAAGTCGCTCGGTTTGTTTCGGCGGTATATCCGGCAACGCCAGCCAGTTGAATGTTTCCGGGTGCAGACGAACAGTTTACGTTCACAGACATTTGTGGAAGTGTTCCGTGCAGGGAAGCGGAAAGTTGCATTTGATGCAGGTTGCGCACTATTTCTGGCATTCCGCCGCCAGGGATCATGGTGTTTGAATTTGAAAAGGTGTTTGCAAATGCGTTGAAAATTTCTTCCCCTTCGTCGGAGGCAATGGTTAATTCGGAAATAGTTGCCTGCAAGGGCGCTTTATCCCATTGCTTGTAGTCGGCGGCGAAAGCATCGGCCTGAAGAGAAAGGACTTTTCCGTAAGACATGTTCAAGCTTTTGATTTCGACGGCGGGGAATTTTCCCTGGGCAGTTGCCTGCCATGTAAGCATCTCCCGAAAATTGCCGAGCGAAGGGAGAAATGCCTGTACATCCGGAGGAAAGACTGTTGCTTGCGTTTCTATCCGAAACACACCACTGTCGATGCATTGACCGATGTCGTATCCTGTATAATTGATCGAAGCCTCCGGTATTTCCAGTACAGAATGAGGCAGGGATATTTTCAAGTCTTTCGAGATGATTTGTTGTTTGCCGGAAGACAGGCGCAGCTTTAAATCCCGGAGTTCAAAGCCGCTCGATTCCTTGAAGGCGAGGTGTTTAATCCGGATGTTTAATTTTTCCAAGTCTATAGATTTCAGCGATATAGTTGCCGAAAGTTCCTGTAAACGGATGTGGTTGACATTGAAAATACTATCGGTGACCGGCAGTCCTACTTGATCGCAGGAAAAGCGTCCGTTGGAAAGACAGATATGATCAATTTCAACGGCTATCGGACGGTTGTCATCTTGAGTTATAGTATCCTGAGAAGTGAAAGCGTCAATAAGGAACTGGAAGTTAAAGTCGGACGCTGCATGATCTTTTTTCAGTTGAATATCAAAATCCTGCAAGGTGACTTTTTTGATTAGCAGTTGCCGGTCGATCAGTTTCAACAAGTCAAATCCGGCCGACAATTTTCCTGCATACAACAAGGTATCGCCGTGAAGATCTTCAACATACAGGTTTTCGACATGCAGGTGATTAAAAGGCGTAAAATAAAAATCTCCGACAGATATTTCCGTACTCGTCCGCTGTTTCAAGTCGTCCAGAACCATTGCTATGAGTTGCTTTTGTATGGCCGGCGAGAATAGCAGCAGAAAAACAGTCAACAGTAATGATCCGATAATAATTACCGTCGTGATTCCTATTCGTTTCAGTCTTTTAATGGGTAATTTCGCGGCTAAAAAAGTAAAAACAGGATCAAACTCCCAACGATTTCCGTATTGCCTCTAATTTGGCATCCGAAGCTGCTTCCGCCTGCTGCAATTCTTCTTGCGAGGCGACTTTTGTATGCATTTCAATATAAAACTTAATCTTGGGTTCAGTTCCGGAAGGACGAATAGATATTTTCGTATGATCTTCCGTGAAATATTGAATAACGTTGGACGTGGTAGGCATGTCTAACGTTATTTTTTCATTCTCTATCAAATCAAAAGCAATCAGTTTCGCAAAATCTTTGATGAAAGTAACCTTGGAGCCGGCAATCTCCCGAATGGGATTTTCCCTGAAATTTTTCATCATTGCTTCGATTTCTTCCGCCCCCGATTTTCCTTTTTTGACAACGGAGATGCCTTTTTCTTTGGAGAATCCGTATTCAATGTAGATATCTTGAATCAACCGGTAAAGCGTTTTGCCGTTTTCTTTTGCCCAGGCAGCAATTTCGGCCAATAACATACAGGCCGATACTGCATCTTTATCCCGTACAAAATCTTCGGCAAGAAAACCGTAACTTTCTTCACCGCCGCCTATGTACGTTCTCTTGCCTTCGTTTTCACGCATAACGGCTGCAATCCATTTGAAACCGGTATAGCAATCGAAAATTCGGATGTCGTTTTGTGTGGCAATGGTTTTGATTAATTCCGAGGTGACAATGGTCTTGACAACGTATTCATTGCCGGTCAATTTACCCAGTTCTTTCCATCGGGTGATGAGGTAATAAATGAACAGCATCGCAGTTTGGTTTCCGTTTACCAGCACAAATTCACCCTGATCGTTCGGGATGGCGGCGCCTACACGGTCGGCGTCAGGGTCGGTTGCCATCACTAATTCGGCGTTTGTTTCCTGTGCTTTTTTAACGGCTAAGGCCAATGCAGCCGGTTCTTCCGGATTGGGAGAAACAACCGTTGGAAAATCGCCGCTCACAACATCCTGTTCCGGGACATGGATAATCTGTGTAAAACCCATTGCCGCCAATGCTTCCGGCACCAGTTGTCCTCCTGTTCCGTGAATGGGAGTGAAGACAATTTTTATATCTTTGTGCTTCTTTACTGCTTCGGGAGAAAGGGTAATCGTCAGTAAATCATCAATATACTGTTTGTCAATCTCTTTGCCGATGATGGTTATCAATTTTTTGTTTCCGATGAATTGTACATCGGTGATGTCGCGAATTTTATTTACTTCGGCAATAATGTTTTTGTCGTGTGGGGCAACCACTTGGGCGCCATCGTCCCAGTAGGCTTTATAGCCGTTATATTCTTTCGGATTATGTGATGCTGTGAGCACAATGCCGCTTTGGCAGCCTAATTTACGAATCGCATAACTCAATTCAGGAGTAGGACGCAGGCTCTCGAACAAATAGGCTTGAATCCCATTGGCTGAAAATATATTGGCAGATATTTCCGCAAATTTCCGGCTGTTGTTCCGGCAATCGTGTGCGATGGCGACTTTTATCTCCGGAAGATTTGAAAATTCTGCTTTCAGGTAGTTGGCCAATCCTTGTGTAGCGATGCCTACCGTATAAATATTCATTCTATTGGAACCGACTCCCATAATACCGCGAAGGCCTCCGGTGCCAAATTCCAAATCTTTGTAAAAACTCTCAATTAATTCTGTTTTGTCTTCATTATCGAGTATGCGTTGAACTTCTGCGCGAGTTTCTGCATCGTAGCTTTCAGATAACCAATAGTTTGCCTTTGAAACTACTTGTTTTAATAATGCTTCATTATCCATAATCGAAATTTGTAATGGTTTTAAAGTGAGCCGCAAATGTACAATATAGAATTGAAATTACCAATAAATCGTGTCGTTAAATGTGGTTTCATTTCCACAGGCATCCCGGACAATCAGTTGTAAAATATTCTTGCCCGGTTTCATACGTCGAGCGTCGAACGTGCAATACAAATGGTTGTTTTTTCCATCCAATTCAAAGAGTGCAAACTCGTCATTTAAGCTTGCGGTCCAGGATGCAATACCACTGGATGAATCTATTACGCGGAATGAGATTTTTTTGTTATTCGACCAGCTTTCCGGTTTCAACGCCCGGATAAGCGGCGGCGTTGTGTCTATTGCCACGGTAAAAGAACTTAGCTCTTTGACTGTTGCGTAAATCTTTCCTTCGCGGTAATCTCCGCCTATCCATTGCTCTTTCCCACGCTGCACGCTAATCAGTCCGTATTTTTCTTTTTGGGCAAGACGGTCGTCGATAACTGCTATCGACAACGGACAAGGGGTATGAAGCGGTATGTTTTCATTTATTTTATACAACGGAGAGTTATACAGCGGCGAATAAGCGGCATGATACACTGTTTTATCATACGAAAAATAAACATCTGTGTACAGGTTGCCTCGCGGAACGGTGAGTGTAAGTCCGTCCTTTTCATATACATTGTCCTGATCACAGGGGAAAAACGTTCCGGATGGATGTACAGTCGGTATTGTTTGTTTTTTGCCTTGAACGGTGAAATCAAAAACACTTGTGTTGCCGTGGCTATCTTTCAAAAGATAGGAGAGGAGATAATCCCGTTCCTCGTTGAAGTCGAAAAAACCATCTCCTTTCGAACGGTAAATATTCAGTTTATTCCCCGGTTCTATGAAAGATTTCATGTAAAATGATTTACGGTATACCCATTCTTTCCAGTCGATGAAGCTATTCAGGTAACGGGTTTCTTCGAAAGAAAAATGGTCTATCAGAGAACGGAAAATCATGTTGCCATCCACTTTCAGGGTGATATCTTTTACTCCGTAAATATTCTTTGTACCGCTCATATAGTCGTACGCTTTTATAGCAAACCCGATTTTTCCCCAGACTTGCAGGGTAGGAGAGGGGACTACTTTTCCTTTCTGGTTTTTTTTCAAAGAGATGATTTGCTTCGCCGATTTACCGCCTATCACGCCCTGTCCCTCTTTCGGGTAAACCATAATGGACTGTATTTGCGGTGGACGGACGTCTTGTACCATCTTCTTATACAGCATCAAAGGATCCTGTACTTCTTGCGTAGATGTTTTACGAAGCTCAAAATGGAGATGAGGAGCGCTGGAGCCTCCGGTGTTTCCACTGTAAGCGATAACTGTTCCCTGTTTGACGGGAAACTGTTTGGCAGACAAATACAAATCTACCTTAAATGATTGTTTGATGTATTGACTGTCGAGTGTAAAAGATTCGATTGCATCGTTGAAGCGTTCCAGATGGCCATAAACCGTAGTTGTCCCGTCCGGATGATCAATATATAATGCCCTGCCATATCCCCACGGACTGACAAATATACGGGATACATACCCGCCTTTGACAGATTTAACAGGAATACCGGTTTTCCCTTGCGTCTTGAAATCAATGCCCGAATGAAAATGATTATTCCTCAATTCTCCAAAACCTCCTGACAAATATAGCGGAATATCCATGGGCGCAATACATGACTGTGCACCGGCTGTTGGTAGAAATCCGGAAACGGAAGTAACACAAAAGAATAATGTGATGTATAGTAAGGTTTTGCTATGACACTTGATGTTATTTACTTGCATGTTTAAAATATCTCTTTAGAATTACCTCGGCAAATATACGGAAAAATCCGCATAGATAGGGAGGTGGTCACTAAATCCAGCTTCATATTTCATGCCGAAGAATGTTCGTTTGGGGCGTTTGCCTCCGCCGGATTTATCGTCAGTCAGTAAAAAATCTTCTGAAAATATCCGTGCGCTTTGTGGGACTAACTTCATGTTAGAAGCCGGATTCAAGAGTCTTTCGGAGACAATCATTTGATCCAGCATGCCCCAATGTCCTCTGTATTTGTGGGAGCCTTTGCCGTCCTGTTTTTCGTATGTATAAAAAAGGTTAAACAATTGTAGGCCGTATGAATCCGGCAATTTTTCTCCCGAATATTCCCGTGCTTTCAATGTGTTGGATATGCTTTTATTAGAAGGCTCATCGTTGAAATCGCCCATGATGATGATGTGGGCTTTTCTTCGGACTTGATGCAGTCTTTCCACTTGCTCTCTCAGGACTTCGGAAACTCGCACCCGTCCGGGTTCGGAAGCTTTTTCACCGCCTATGCGGGAAGGGTAGTGACACACAAAAACGTCGATCGTATCTCTGCTTCTCACAATGCCTGTGGCATGTAATATGTCGCGGGTGACTTTTTGCGGACTGGCGAAACGTACTTTATAGGCTCTCTGTTCCAGTAATTTGAATTGATCGGGCTGATACAGCAATGCGACGTCGATGCCACGGCGGTCATCGCAATTGGTGATAATGTATTTGTATCCCTGCGCTTTCAGAGGGGAAAATTGGCACAGGTCGCGCATAACTTTATCGTTTTCCACTTCGCACATACCTACTAAGGCAGGGATTTTCCATTCGCCGACAGCAGTGATGACTTTGGCGATGTTGGACAGTTTCAGCAGGTATTTTTTTTTGTTCCAATATTTTTTGCTTGTCGGTTGAAATTCTCCATCGTTCTTTCCCGGCTCTTTCTCGGTGTCGAAAAGATTTTCTACGTTATAAAACATGACTCGGAAATTTTCCTGAGAAAACGAGTGCTGGGAAATAAACCCGGCCATCAAACATATTATAAGGAATCGTTTCATATTGCAAATTTTTTTATATGATTGCTTAACGTTACACCTAAACCACTTGCCCGTAAAGCTATTCAATTGAACCTTAACGAGTATAATTCCGACGCCTTGAGCTTGCCCAGATAAACAACTTCCTTTTTATCCGGGCTGTGATACAGCACAACACCTGAAAGAATTGTTTGTTCCTTTTCGTCTATTTCAGGACTGCCCAACAAAATCCATTCATCGGGATAGTTCCGTTTGATGTCGCTGATACTGAGTGTTGCCATAACCATCTGTTTTAATTTGTTATTACGATGGCAAATATACTGCATTTATTGGAGATTTGAAAATTATAATGAGTTTACCCTGGAAAAATACGGGCTAAATCTTTTTTTTCTCATTTTTAAAAATTACTTTTGCGGCGAAGTTTTTAAAAGTGAAAAACTAAAAGTGAAAAGTTCTTTATGATGGTTGTGGAAATGAATAGCAATATTTTAGATTTATTTAACGAAAGTTATTTGGATGCTCCACATAATTTCGTAACACACACACACACACACACACACAAACACACACACACACACACACACACACACACACACACACACACACACACCTATATTAAGGTGTAAATCCTATTTACAAAGACCGATAAGCATATCGGGAAAAGAACAAAACTACCGCAGTCTTTATTTATTTTTAACATTCCAATCGAACACTTTCTGGATTGCTTCACCGCAAGCGGCTCGCAATGACGTGGAGAAAGAAGCCG
>JAISFI010000396.1 GCA_031263685.1 Dysgonamonadaceae bacterium
GAATATGGTCCGTAAACTTCAGAACATGTTCCGGAAACTTCAGAACATGTTCCGGAAACTTCAGAACATGTTCCGGAAACTTCAGAACATGTTCCGGAAACTTCGGAACATGTTCTGAAATGTATTATTGATAAAATAATGTCAAAAATATTTAGGATATTCAATATACAAGCTGTAATTTTGGGCAATAAATAAACGCAAGCAATGTATAAACACTTACTTTTTCTATATTTATTCGTGTTTTCACTAAATCTAAGAGCGCAAAACACTACTCATTTTTCTGTCGACGGAACTGTGACTGATTTGAATGGAAAATCGGTAGAATATGCTACAGTAGCTCTCCTGAGTGCACTTGATTCGGTGTTGATAACGGGAACGGCTGCGAATGAATCCGGTCGCTATACAATAAAAGAACTTCCGGTGGGAGAATATATTCTGGCTGTCAGTCATCTTTTATACATCACTCAATATGAGAATATTACGGTTTTGAAAGATACGCAATTACCGCCGGTAACTTTGTCTTCAAAATCCCAGATACTGGACGAAGTAACGGTAAAAGCCAACTTTATCAAGCATCAAGCCGATCGTTATGTAGTGTCGCTGCAAAACAATCCGCTTACTAAAGGCAATACGGCTGCTGAAGTACTGGCACAAATGCCCGGCGTTTACAGGCAAAACGGCGCATTGAAAATTTATGGCCGCGATGTTTCAAAGTTTTATATAGACAACCGCCAAGTTCGCAACTTGACAGAATTAGATGCTATTCAGGCAAATATGATTGATCGAGTGGAAATTATCTACCTTACAGGAAGTGAATACTCATCCTCCAATTTAGGCGGAGTTATCAGGATTAAACTGAAAAAAATACCTGAAGCCGGTTACTACGGTTCGGTTTCCGGCAATTTTACGCTCAATCCATCCTATGGATATACCGACGATAATATAAATTCGTTTTTTAACTATCGACATAAAAAACTGAGCATATACAATAACCTCAATTACAGCGACAATGATAACAACAGCGAATATGACATCCGAAGTACTTACCCTGAAATTAACCGCTCCATTCACACGCAAACCCGTTCGCAGGGCTGGGGACATTCCCTGTCCGACAACCTGAGTCTGATGTATGAACTTAATCCCCAACACAGTATTGGCATCAATGGAAGCATGTCGCTGAATAATGCCTCGCCTTTTAATTATTCGCAAAGTGAAATTTCGGAGTCCAATATTCAGCGTCAAGCCAACAGCAGACAATACCAAACGGCATTGAATTACCAGTGGCAAATCGACAAAAAAGGTTCCAGTTTCAAATGGATAGCCGACTATCTTTCTTTATGCCAGGATAATGATGGAAGTTACGAATATCTGTTCGACAGGCAAACGACGCCTTATTCCGAATGGATGCAAAACAATCAACATTCCCAAACCGGTATGTTTGAAACCGACGCTAAATTTGAACTTAAACTGGGAGAAACACATCAATTGGATTTCGGAGGAAATATTTCCCTGAATCGCACGAACCGTTTACTGGATTATGAACCGGAAACGAATTTAAATGATGATTACCGTTTAACAGGAGATAGCTATGCTGCCTATTTGTCCTTTTCGTCCATATTCGGGAAAATCATGTATAAAGCCGGACTTCGCGCTCAAAAAAATATAATTGCTTACGATTCGCACAAAATAAACAGGGAAAATACAAAAACTTATTCGGGATTATATCCAACCGTTAATATATCCTGGATGATTAATCCGCAAAAAGGTAATATGCTGAATTTGGCATATATGCGAGGAATGAACGATATTCCCTACAGCGCCATATCTCCGGTAGTTACTTACAACAATGAATATTCACAGACACGAAGCAATTTGAATTTGCGGCCAGCTATCTACAATGCCATCATGGGAGTCTGGAATATCAATAATAATTGGAACTTCAATTATATGTTTGCTCATGGCAGCGATATTATTTATTACACTACGCAAATAGACGAAAATAATCCGCTATTAAGTTACTCGACGCCGGTAAACGCTTATAAAACCCTTGCCCAGAGTTTGGGTACCGATATCCGCATTCAAATTTTCAAATGGTGGAACTGCCGTTTGGCAGGTAAAGTGGAAACGTTGAAATATCAATATCAAGGAAATGATTCCTATTCTTATGGCAACGACAACACCTGGAAAACATATCTGTCAATAGACAATAATTTTACTTTCAAAAACGATTGGGGCGGCAATCTTAACTGGAATGGCGAACCGGATTATAAAACACAAGAACGGATATATAAAACCGTTCACGGATTGAATGGGAAAGTCTATAAATATCTGTTAAACAACCGGCTACTGCTGAATGTTTATTTTGTACTTTACAATAAAAACCGGACATTAATTACCGAACGGGAAAATTACCGGTCAAGCCGCGCCAATACCACCCAATATTCCAGGATAAACATCAGTCTTGCTTACAATTTCAATCATGGAAAAAAGGTGAAAGTAAAACGGACGGAAAGTATTCAAAAATATCAGGAAATAAAAGATAATGAATAAAATACATACAAAAATGAAACGTACAACTTTTATTATTACAGCAATCATTGCCATTGCAAGCTGTTCCGCACCTCTTATGAGTCGTGGAAACGAAACGCTTATTATGAACCCGGAATTTGACGCCTCCGACACGAATTACATGATGTTATCCAAAATCGAACGTACCGATACGGCGACCATCATCTATGCCGACGTCTACAATTTACCCAATTATTGGATATACCTTTCGTCCAATGGTAAATTGAAAGACAGCAAGGGGAAGACTTACAAATTGCTCTCGTGCGATGGATTTCAGTTGGACAAAGAGGTATTTATGCCGGCCTCCGGCACGATGTCGTTTGCCCTCTACTTCGAACCGGTCGATAAAAACGAGAAAATGGTAGATTATATCGATTTGGATGAAAATAACGAAAGCATCATCGGCATCAAGCTGTACAAAGTCAGACATACCGAACCGGTGCAGTGCCTGTTGAAAGGAGAAGTGCTCGACCGGCCTCAAAGCAGCCGGTTGGTGTTGCTTAAATCGGGCAGGGATTTCCGAACGACAAAAGTGACTTATATTCCCGTGCGCGACGGAAAATTCGAGTATATGTTCTACGCGAACGCCGAAGAAGCTTATCAGTTGATATTTGACGATGAAATACGGAGAGGGTTTGGGCACCCGGTTGATTTTATCGCTGAATCTGGGACATTGGATTTCACGCTAAACCCGATAGATAAATGGCAGGACAATACCGTGAAAGGAGGTAAATACACGGGTGACTACCATGCGATGGTGGATTCGTTAAACAAAAAAATGAGACCCTTTTACCACGAGTTGGACGAAAAAATGCAACAGTTACAGGACGAAAACAAGTATTATACTCCCGAAGCTGGTGAAATTTATAAACAGTTGCAGACGTTTAACAAGGCTGATTTTGCCACTAAAAAGTCTGCGCTATACGACCGCATCGATCAATTGAAAAAAGAAGGGAAGTACCTGAGCGAAGAGGCAAGGGTCTTGCATGACGAGGGCGAGAGAATATACAAGACGGTGTATGTAGATAATCTGCTGGAATACGCGAAAACGCACGTAAACATTATGGGATACACGTTTTTAGTAAAGATTACGCACGATGCTATTGAGCAGGAAGATTATAAGTTGGACGCCGCGCCCATGCTGGCTATTTTTCATGACATATACGAGAAGAAATACCCTCGCCACCCTTACACTTCGTTGATGCAAAGTTACGGACAAGCCGCTGCTATCCAAGCGGGCAAACCATGTCCCGACGTTGCAGCCCTGGATGTTACTACCGATAGGGAAGTCAGGCTATTGGAACTGATGAAAGGAAAGAAAGTCACGCTCATTCACCTGTGGGCGTCATGGTGCGGCCCATGCCGCGCGCACGGCATGGCAATGATCCCGGTTTACGAGATGTATAAAGACAAAGGATTTTCGGTCATCGGTATCTCGCGCGAGCAGAAGAAAGAGGCGATGGATATGGCCGTGAAAAAAGATAAATACCCGTGGGTGAATCTTCTGGAACTGAACGACGAGCATAGCATCTGGACAAAGTTTGGAATCGGCAATGCCGGCGGTGGTGAATTTCTGGTCGACGCACAGGGGAATTTCCTGGCTGTCAATGCAACGCCGGAAGAGATGAAGAAGATTTTGCAGAAATTATTTGATTAAAATGTATACAAAATGAAACGCACAACCTTTATTATTACGGCAATCCTTGCCATTGCAAGCTGTTCCACACCTCTTATGAGCCGTGGAAACGAAACGCTTATTATAAACCCGGAGTTTGACGCCTCCGACGCAAATCATTTGGCTTTATTCAAAATCGAACGTACCGATACGGCGACCATCGTCTATGCTGGCGTCTATGATTTGCCCAATTATAGGGTATCCCTTTCATCCAATGGTAAACTGAAAGACAGCAAGGGGAAAACCTACAAATTGCTCTCGTGCGAAGGATTCCAACTGGACAGGCAGGTGCCCATGCCGCCGTCCGGCACAATATCGTTTGCCCTTTACTTCGAACCGGTCGATAAAAACGAGAAAGTAGTGGATTATATTGATCTGAATGAAGATAACGAAAGCATCATCGGTATTAAGTTGTACAAAGTCAAGCATACCGAGCCGGTACAGTGCTTATTGAAAGGAAAAGTACTTAACCGGCCTCAAAGCAGCCGGTTGGTGTTGCTCAAACCGGGTGAAGATTTCCGAACGGCACATGTGACTTATATTCCCGTGCGCGACGGAAAATTCGAGTATATGCTCTATGCAAATGTCGAAGAGGCCTACAAGTTGATATTTTACGAAGAAATACGGGGCGGGTCATGGAAAGATTTCGATTTTATCGCCGAGGCAGGGACGCTGGATTTCACGTTGAACCCGACGGACAAATGGGAGGACAATGTCGTGAAAGGCGGTAAATACACGGATGCCTACCACGCAGTGATGGACACGCTAAGCCGGGAAATAAATCTTCTCTATGGCGCGCTAAACGAAAAAGCGCAGCAGTTACAGGATGAAAACAGGTATTATACCCCGGAAGCTGGCGAGCTTTATAAACAATACAGAGACGCGCTTGACAGGAATGACGCCACTCAAAAATACGCGCTGTATGATCGCATCACACAATTGAGAAAGGAAGGGAAGGAACTGAGCGAAGAAGCGAAAGTCTTGAATAAAGAAAACGAAAGAATAAACAAGACGGTGTCCGTAGATAATCTGCTGGAATACGCGAAAGCGCACATAGACATTACAGGATACACGTTTTTAGTGGAAAACATACGTTACGCCATTGAAGATAAACGGCGTAATGTGGACGTTGCACCCATGCTGGCTATTTTTCATGACATGTACGAGAAGAAATATCCCCGCCACCCTTACACCTCGCTGTTGCAAAGCTACGTGCAAGCCGCTGCAATCCAAGTGGGCAAACCCTGTCCCGATGTCGCAGCCCTGGATGTTAGCACCGGCAAGGAAGTCAGACTGTCGGAACTGATAAAGGGCAAAGTCACACTCGTTCACCTGTGGGCGTCGTGGTGCGGCCCATGCCGCGCGCACGGCATGGCAATGATCCCGGTTTACGAAATGTATAAAGACAAAGGATTTTCGGTCATCGGTATCTCGCGCGAAAAAAAGAAAGAGGCGATGGACATGGCCGTGAAAAAGGATAAATACCCGTGGATGAATCTTCTGGAACTAAATGACGAACATAGCATCTGGACAAAATTTGGCATTGGTAACGGTGCTGGCGGTGAGTTTCTGGTCGATGAGCAGGGAAATTTTCTGGCTGTCAATGCAACGCCGGAAGAAATGAAGAAGATTTTGCAGGAACTGTTTGAAAACTAAAAGATAAAAACTAAAAACTAAAAGTTGCGCGAAGCGCGGTAAACAGGCGT